>DAOVSY010000368.1 GCA_030633365.1 Spirochaetaceae bacterium
ACAATGTCTCTGATGTAGGACATGAGAACCACCATGAATATGATGAACATTGCATTTTCCTGTCCATCAGAAGCCTGTATTTTTTCCCATCTCTGAAATCTTGTATCATTGGTATCTATTTTACGAATAGACAGTGAGATATTTTTCATATCAAGAACTTTGTTTATCAGATGACCAGGAGTGAGATATTCTATCAATTCCTTCTGGCTTATTTTCTGAGTTTCTATATCTTCAATTAGCTGTTGGATATAGTGTCTCATCTCTGAAATTGCCATATCATCAGTATATTCGCATTCATTAAAATTGATGCGTATCATCTCTGTTGACCGGCCGTCAAGAATAATTCTCGAAAGCGAAGGGAATCTTTTTAGATAATCCCTGTAAATTTTGATAATACCCAGTGCCTGAGATATGACTTTCTCCTCAACATCTTTAAGGGACTCCACCTGCTGCCTTTGCACCTGAGTTTTTGTTTCAATTATCATCGAATATTCATTGAGATTCTTTTCAATATGTTCTGCTTCCCTGAAACTGCCAGCAGTCTTGAGTTTATCTTTTATCGTAGCGATAAAATCAGGAGGAACTCTCAATTGACGTATCACTTCTATGGACTTTCCTTTTGCAGATTCGTATCTTGCTTTACTTTGATCAACTTTATCACTACTATTTTTTAGGAGAAATGTAATCTCTTTGTAATCGATCAATTCCTCAACCAGAGCAGATTCAATATCACTGAATTGGTAGAATGAATCCATGTCCTGATATCTGTCATAATTATTTTGGAGTTTGTTGAGTTCGGTTTCAAAGTTCAAACGGAGAGAATCGAGCTTACGGATATGTTCGAAAAGTCTTATTCTTTCATCAGCCTTGTACTTAATCTTCGAATCAAACTCAGTGTCATCAAGAATATTTTCATCCGGCTGGAAGGCTTCCATATACTTCCGTTTAAAACGATTGATCCTATCTTCAAAGCCTGTCACAAGACGTATTTGTTTTTCATTTTTGTTTTCAAATAGCCTATCAGCTTCGTGAATTTTAAATTCAGCATACTCTTTACTTTTTTCAAGTTGCTCTATGTGCCCAGTGGAATACGGAACTTTTCTTTCTGTAGATCGGAGCATTTCTTTGTTTATTTTCGTCCGTTGAATATCTTCCCAGAGATTATTAATAAAATCATTTTTCTGCTCTATGCTTTTTTCAAGACTGGAAGCATCACCCGCTACTTTAGCAATCACTTCATCCAAGGAGTCAAACTCTGGCTGCAGTTTTTTAATATCTTCTTCCTGCAAGTCCTCAATACCTACGATAGCAAAACTTTCAAGTGGCTTCAGTTCACGTTTTATCTCGTTTACCCTGTCGCGAAAACTAGTAACCAGCGATTCTTTTACTTTTAATTCCGATTCTAACCTGGATTTCTGGTCATCTGTCTGCCTGTACTTACCATCCAGTTCTTTAATGTTAGATTCACATTCTTTCAGGGATAGTTCCAGCTCTGTAAGTGTATCAATCACTTCATCCAATTTTTTGTGCGTTACCGTATTTTCATTAAGGGTTGTGAGTTTATCCTGTATTTTCTCCTTTTCCGAACCCATTTGCTTTAGAGTCGTTTGTATGTCGACGATGGTTTTTGATATGACGGAGAGATTGGCATCATGCTCCTCAATAGACCCTCTGTAATCGGATATTTCTTGCTGGACCTCTGCTTCAAATTCAACAGGATACTTGTCATGAAACAATCGTATAGTATCCCTGTCATCGTCTGCCATTCCCAGAATATCTTTATACTTATCGATGTCCTGCCCAACTTTTTCGATCTCTTTTTCAATTCGTTTTATGATTGTTTCCGGGTCAAGAATCTTAATATAATGCTCTGAATCTCTAGATGGCACAAATATGTCGCCAAGGGAGAGTTTCTTTTGCTCCTGCAGGCTGGAATGGTTCGTAAGTATTACTGAAGAGTCCATAATAGATACTGGCAGGATGGAAGTAGGACTGTTTACAATTCTATTGAAATCTTGCTTGGTAATAATTATAGACTTCGTGAGCCAAGGTGCATTGTTAAGGATTTCCTTTTGTTTATCTTCGGCCAAATCCTTTAGATATTCTGCACCTGTCTTTGCAAAACTGAATTCTGACCTGAACCATTTCAGGGCATTTTCCATATCCATGCTCAGAGGAGAACCGTGCTCTTTAATTGTTCTAATTTCCAGTTCAAGCCTTTCTTTTTTCTTTACAAGGTTCAAAACGGTTTCGTTTGTTTCAGTTCTTTCTTTTTCGATTTGTTCTAGACATGACTCAAGACTTTCAAAACCGCGTAAAGTTGAAATCTTCAAAACTACATTTTTCTGAGATTTAAAATTATAATGTGATTTTTCAGCAAATTCAAGTTTCTCCCGGATGTGTTTTATCTCAGAATTAATCCCCCCATATTCCCCCTCTTTTTTCGTGAGATGATTTATTTCTTGATGAATTTCATCGTCCAATTGTTCAGCTTTTTCATTCAATTCTGTTACACGATTAGCAGTTGCAACAATCTCGTCCTTAAGTATCATTCCGCCAGTGATTTTTGGACATGCTACATATTCAGCTTGAAGTTGTACTTCTTTTTTGTTCAGCTCATCTTTTTTATTTCTGATTCTGGATAGTTCTTTCTGCTTTTGTTCCTGTTCACCCTCGATTTTACCGATGTGCTTTTGATGTTCGTAGAAGTCAATCCGAATAACATCTCGTTTTTTAGTTTCGTCAGAGTATTGCTTTTCAATCTTATCATGTTCTCTTTTGAGAAAAGAATGGAGTTTTTGACCCACAACTTTTCGTTGTTCAAAAAGTTCTTCATGTTCTTTTTTTGTATTTTCCAGTGTTTGTTTATCTTGGTGGATTTTCTTTTCAAATTCCAGAATATTCAGATATTTATTGGTTGCAACGGCAAAATTTATGTCATTATCCAGTTTCTCAATATCATTCTGAATGCCTTTCCTTTCAGTTTCCAGTTGATTTAGTTCTCTTTGGCCAATATTTACACCGACATTGAGCTTCATGATCTCAAATCGTTCAATATCAAGCTCAGTCTTTGTATGTTGCCGTTTAGTATGCTCCAGTTCAGACGTAGTTTCAACGAGTTCTGTTCTTTTCCCGGCGATCCTTACCTTATATGTTTGAATTTGTGATGAGGCTTGCTTTTTTATATCTTCAAACATGCGAAACTTTTCGATCACTTCATTGTTGGCAGACCTGATGTCTTGTACTTCCCTGTCAAGTTTTTCATATTCCTCCAGCTTTTCCATTTCTTCTTTCAGGCGTTTGATATCTTTCTGGGATTGATAAAGGGCACTGGCTAGAGATTCACTACTGGATTCCGTTGACTCGTCATTATAGAAAGATTTTTTACTTTTAAGGCATTTCTCAGTTGTATTCAGTAGCAGTTTTTCAATGAGTGCTCGGGAAGTTCCATAGTTTTCAGTAAAATGTGATTTCAGGTAATTCTCTTTTTTATTGATGCGGCGTATAAGGTCTATCTCCGCTTCAAGAATATTGAATTTTTTAA
>DAOVSY010000563.1 GCA_030633365.1 Spirochaetaceae bacterium
CTGTGTTCATGTAGAGACGCGATAAATCGCATCTCTACTATCACATTTTATTTATCTTTCAAAAAATCATCAATCCCTATGGCAGCTTTATGGCCATTTGCAATTCCATGAATAACATCCGGACCTTCAATAATGTCTCCACCAACAAAAAACCATGGAAGTTTTGACTGGAAGTATTTATTAACAAGTATCCTCCCTCTTGGGCCAAACTCTAATTTGTCTTTTATTTTATCAGTGTAGGTAATATCCATACCCTGACCAATTGATTCTACAATCATATCCGCAGGAAAGAACTTTTTATTTTCTATATCACACTGGGGGTTAAACCTTCCTTCATCATCAAAAAGTGCAAGGCATTTTTTAACACGAAGGCCGGTAATCTGACCATTTTCAAGTTCAATTTCTTCCGGTGCCCAGCCTGGATCAATAACAGCCTTCTCTTCTCTGGCTTCAATTATCTCTTCATTATCTGCAGGCATAACATCTTCAGTTTCAAGACAGGTTGCAAGAACATTCACTTTGCCATATTTCTGGTTCTGAAGTCTGGCAAGAGTTCTTGTAATATCCATAGCAACATTCCCACCACCAATAACAATAATCTTTTCAGGCACATCAATCTCTTCTCCATCTGTAACTTTTCGAAGAAGTTCAATAGCCTGATAGACCCGCCCGTTATCTGATCCTGGAACTCCGGTACTTCGGCCAAGATGTAAGCCTGTTGCAGAAAATACAGCATCGTAATCTTTCTCAAGATCCTCCAGCTTAATATCATCTCCAACTCTGGTGTCATACTGAACTTCTACACCAAGAGAAAGGATATAATTAATATCTTTATCTATTTGGTCATAAGGCATTCTGTATTCAGGAATACCATATCTAACCATACCACCAGGGCCTTTAAGACTTTCAAAAATTTTTATACTATAGCCCAAAAGAGCAAGATAATGGGCTGCTGACATACCAGCAGGACCAGCGCCTATAATGGCAACTTTTTTCCCATTCTTTTCAATTTTATCTGTTCCTAATATTTCCTGATATTGTTCTGAAGGTACCTGATCCGCAATATATCTCTTTAACCATCTGATGGAAAGAGCATCTCCCTTGTGGTTCAGAGAACAAACAGTTTCACATTTATGAGTACATATTCGTCCGCAGATTTCCGGAAGAGGATTTGTTTCATAAAGAATTCTTAATCCTTCTTCCATATCATCTTCACGGACAGCTTTTATGTATGCAGGAATACCCATATGAGCAGGACATGTTGCAGTACAAATTCCACATTCAACACATCTGTCTGCTTCTTTCTGAGCCTGTTCTTTGGAATATCCTGTTATCATCTCTATAAATGATTTATCTCTGTCTTCCGGATGAAGTTCTCCCATTTCTACTCTGTTTATATCATAAAGATCGTAACCATCCTGCTTTCTGTACCCAAGTTTATCCCCATCCCAGTCTTTCTTATCTACACCGGGAATATATCTATAGTCATCCGGATTGGTTGTTGCCCACTTAAAAGTATTAGTAAGGACAAGAGAATTGGTTGTACAAACATCTACACAAAGTGCACACCAACAACACCTGCCATAATCTACTAAAGGTCTAAGTCCGGAGTCACCATCTTTTGTCTCGATTCCCTCTACAGGAACCATATCAATTGCATTGTTCTGACAAATTTCTTCGCAGGAACCACAACCAATACAAACATCTACTTCATTAAAATGGAAACCTCTGTACCTTGGAGCACCTTTTACTTCTTCCGGTTTCTTAATAGTTACCGGTTCAACCAAAAGGTTTTTCCATGCTGTAAAAGGCATTAAAACATCTTTAATACTCATACCTACCTCTCTATCTCAGGCGGATAAGTATGAAGTGATGACATCACTCCTGCTGTGTCCGCAATATTTACGTTTAGAGCTAATCTCTCCATTAGTGCAATTGCATGTGTGTAGGAGGGTCCTC
>DAOVSY010000162.1 GCA_030633365.1 Spirochaetaceae bacterium
CTAATTATAAGAAAAAATGGAATTTATTCTGTTGTAGATGTTCCTCATCGTTTATTTGTTGATAAAGGAATGCTCTATTGTGGTCTTGCAGACAAAGAGACTCTGGACAGTGTAGTTTTTTCTGTTCTGTTTCAAAATAAAATAACTAAGTATGTTTTTGTTAAGAGATTTAGAATAGAGAAATTTATACTGGATAAATCATATAAAATAGTACCTGATGACGGGAAACTGCTTAAACTTAGTATAAAAGAAGATATTGATGTTATTATAGCTTATATTCCAAAACCACGAATAAAAAAACTTGAAGAAAATCTGCCAATAAGTAATTTTCTTATAAAAAATGTTAAAGCAGGTGGAAACCGCCTTAGCACAAAAGAGATTAAATCAGTTAAATTTATGAAATCACGGAGTTAAAGTCCAATGAGAAAAGATGTGAATAAAAACAGGGATAAAGCAGTAAAGCCCAGGATACTATATGAGGATAATCATATTATTGTAGTTAATAAGCTAACCTCAGAGATTATACAGGGAGATAAAACTGGTGATAAAACACTGGGAGACAGTGTCAGTGCATATATAAAAACCGAATATAATAAACCGGGAAATGTTTTTCTTGGTGTTGTTCATCGTCTTGACCGGCCTACAAGTGGTGCTGTGATTTTTGCAAAAACCAGTAAGGCTCTTAGTCGCTTGAATAATATGTTCAGAGATAATGAAGTAAAAAAAATATACTGGGCAGTTGTGGATGCTATGCCACCTGATGAGAAAGGTAATTTGGAACACTATCTTCTTAAAAATCAGAAACAGAACAAATCCTATGCGACTAAAACAGCAGTAGATGGAAGTAAATTAGCAAAACTGACATATACAGTGGTAAAAGCCACTGATAGATATTATCTTCTGAGTATTGAATTACATACAGGCAGACATCATCAGATAAGAGCTCAGATGGCTGCTGTAGGCTGTAGAATTAAGGGAGATCTTAAATATGGTTCTCCAAGATCTAATCCAGGCGGAGGTATACATCTCCATGCAAGAAGTTTAAGTTTTAAGCATCCTGTCAGTAAGGAGCAAATTGATATAACAGCTCCAGCCCCAAAAGATCCTTTATGGGATATTTTTTCTTCTGAAAATACTTAAGATAGAATGATTTTTAAGATTTTTATGTTATATTCTTGCAAAGGGTGTAATCACCTTTTATAATAGTACAGTTACAATTTAGAAGGATTGGTAAAGATGTCAGAACGGAAGGATCTGCTATACATTCTTAAAACGTATACAAAAAAACGGAAAGTACCCACAATTAGTATTACAGATCTTCAATCTCTGGCAGAAAAATGGTCTGTAGATATAAAAAAGAAACGTTCAGGGTTTACTGACTTTTCAGGTTTTTCTGAAGAAGCTTTGGAACGTATAGTGGACAAGTTGGTCACAGAAGGAGTTTGTTCTGTTAGTGGAAGCCCAGGGCATATAGAGGCAGTTACATTGCTTGATTTTTATCAGGATAGTGTAAAAAAGGCATATGATGAAATAGAATCACAACCGGATATTTCTTTTCCGGATGAAGCTGCTTTTGGAGGAACTTTTCCCAAAGATATAATTACAGTTGTAGATGTTAAAGCAGGGTTTCTTGATCTTCTAAAATCTGATAATAAAGAGAGCTCAAAACTTCTTAGAATAAACTTTCCCGAGGGGATTCAAAGTCTGGTTATTCTTTCTAACCTAGTTGATCCTGAGTTGCTTCAAATTTGTGTATCAAAATCCCGGATATATTTAAGTACTAAAAGAAACTATGACTATATTTTTCATAGAATGCAGGGTATTTTCCAGCATAAAGATCAGGTAATAAAAGACATGTTCACAAAAATAATTGGTCAGCGTAATTTAGCAATAGCTACTATTATGAATCCTGATGACTTTACTTTTCAGTTTTGGTCTCATTTTTCATCTCTAATTATTAAGGAGTTTAGAGAGAAAAAAGATAAACTGGCCAGAGAGCATGGTTTTTCACAGGCAGCATATCTTATAGGTTTTTATAATCTTTATTATAAAGGAACCAAGCAGGAAAAAAGAGATAAGGAGTTGTCATTTAAGCAAGTTGAAATTGGTTTAAGGAAGGCTCCATACATTTTTTCTTTTACTGATATAATGGGATTTAAAGATAAAAATGGTTTTCCTTTATCCAGGAAAGTTGACAGGACTGAGTTGGCAGAATATCTTGAAAAACGAACAAATCCTGCTGCAGAGCAAGCTATTCCTGATATTTTAAAATTTAATACTTCTTCAGATAAATATATGTTCATGAATAAAGAAAAATACCTTTCTCTTACTCTACGAAAAATTCAGGAAGATTCCAGAGAGCTTCAGAGTCAGTATATTGATGAATGGAAAGATATTCTTGGAGATTTTAAACGTCTTAAATTAATGAATGACAGAAACCTTTTTATTGAGGATATCGCCTTACGTGTCCGGAATATGGATCCGGTATTGATGATGCTTATGAAATTTGACTATATTGTTCTTTGCCTGGAAGAGACGAAACCTCCCAGAGAAGTTTATATGGAAACGGAACGTTTATTTAACAGGAGCAGAGATAATTTTAGATCTCTTGATGAAATTTTTCGTCTTGATAGAAAAAATCTTTATAATGATGCCCGGTCAATGCTTCCTATTTGGAAAACCCTTCCAATTATAGGCCCCATAGCTCATATATTGAAAAGGTTGTTTTCCGGAGTCAGGAAAGGTGCAGCAGGAATTAAAGATCCTTCAGATCTTATGAGTAGTTTTCATAAACCTCTTCCTTCTCAACCTGTCTTAAATAAAAAACATAAAAAAAGTAATGAGAGTAATGCTATTGAAATATCCCGGGGAGAAAAGCATGAAGATCTTTCTGCTCCTACAAAAAACAAGAGGAAAACATCCAAGGAGCAGTTGGATAAATATCGTAAAGCAGTTGCAAAGCTAAAAGAACATTATGTAGGAGAAAAAGGTAATCTTAATGAAGCAATATCTTCTTCTATAAATATTTGGAACCCATTAATGGATGGAAATGCAAGAAAGGATCTTATAGAAGACGTAAACTCAATGATAAGAGATTATATCCGGGGAATGAAAAAAGGGTTTTCGGTGAAACCTCCGGATGTAAATAGAATAAGACATTTTGCTGAACATCTTGGTGAGAATGATGCTTTTGATCAGATAAAGAAAAAAGATGAATTTATGAGATATATGGAATTATATATTGTTAATATACTTTCGAAAAAATAAATAAAGAGGATTTTTACAGTGAAAATATCAACCAGAGATTTGACAATGCAGGAAAGTCCTATTAGAAAGCTGGCACCTTACGCAGATAATGCAAAAAAAGAAGGTGCAAAAGTTTATCATCTTAATATTGGCCAACCGGATATTAAAACTCCTGAAGCAATGCTTAAAGCTTATTCAGAAGTACCTGATGTAATTGCATATGGTCCCAGTAACGGATTGGAAGAATATAGAGAGAAACTTGCTCAATATTACTCTGATATTGGGAAGGATATTGGATCCGAGAATGTTTTTGTTACAACTGGTGGTAGTGAAGCTATTATTTTTACATTATTATCTGCTCTTTCACCTGGTGATGAGGTTATGATTCCAGAGCCTTTTTATACTAATTATAATGGTTTTGCTGCTATGGCAGGTGTTAGTGTTGTTCCTGTTACAACTACAATTGAAGATGGGTTTCATCTTCCTTCCATTGAAGTATTTGAAAAAAAGTTGACAGATAGAACAAGAGCAATTATGTTTTCAAATCCTGGAAATCCCACAGGCACTGTTTTTTCCATAGAGGAACTTGAAGGATTGGTTGCTTTTGCCAAAAAAAATGATTTATATCTTATATCTGATGAAGCCTATAGGGAATTTACTTATGGAGAGGGGAAAGCTGTCTCTATAATGGAATTTGAGGGTATTGATGAAAATGCTATTCTTATAGATTCAGTCTCAAAAAGATATTCTGCCTGCGGTGCCAGAATAGGGTGGATAATAACACGGAATACAAAATTACTAAATCTAATATTAAAATTTGGTCAGGCCAGACTTTGCCCTCCTACTGTAGATCAGCTTGCTGCTTTAGCAGCAATGGATACTCCCAGATCGTATTTTGATGAAGTAATTAGAGAGTATAAGGGGCGAAGAGATTTTGCTTATGAGGAGCTTGTAAACATTCCTGGAGTAGTGGCAAAAAAACCAGAAGGGGCTTTCTATATGGTTGTGGCTCTTCCAGTTAGGGATGCAGATGACTTCGCTAAATGGCTTCTATCAGATTTTAGAATAGATGGAGAAACCACAATGGTTGCCCCTGCAGAGGGATTTTATTCCACATCCGGCCTTGGTCAGAATCAGATTAGATTAGCATATGTACTGAATAAAGATGATCTAAGGAAAGCTATTAATATTATAAGAGAAGGTCTCAAAGTTTATCCAGGTAAACTCTAGCTATTATCTATGTGGTCCCTGAGCAGTTCGACAAGCTCACTGTACCACTTGTCGAAGGGTAGCCTAACAGCCTTCTTTTATCACGGCTTTTCCTGATCTTCCGTCAACCCGTGCGTCCAGAGCTTCTTTAAACTGTACGTGCCTTATAAACTCGTTCTCATATACAGCTTTCATTTGTGATAGTATTTCTGTATTAAATATACCGTCATCAATATAGGGGTTAATGGTTAGATATGCACATCCCAGTGATGTTATATTTTGGAAAAAATGAGTTCCCTGACTTGGTTCTACTCTGAAGCTGCTGGTTCCTGTTTCAGTAATTATTTTCGCATTGGAAATATCTGTCCAGGCAATAGGGATTCCCAACCATGGATCTGTAGATCCCAGTCTTCCTGGAACTACAAGAGCATAGTGATCTCCATTTTTTTTGAATTCCGAATTTAAATCACTTATCATTTTTCCCATTATCTTTGTTTTACCGGGATCAAAGGATTCCGGTTTTATATAGATTAGGTCTCTTATATTCTCAAAGACTCCATTCCCCATGGCTTTTTCTGAATAGATAATAGTCTTATCCATATCTATTTCTTTGATATCTGTATCAGCACCCTCAGATCCCTTAACAATAGGCCTAATCTGCAGGAAGCTGAAAATTTGTGGTTCACCTTCTTCTGTATCCAGGTTAACTGCAAACTCGATTTCTATTGGGACATTCATAATATCCTGACCCATTTTAAGAATAGTTTTACATATTTCTGCCAGAGGGAACATTGAATATTTTAGTATGCTGGAAAATGTAATTATTTTTTTTCCTATTCTGTCGGTACCTTCTCTTAGTCTGTTGTTCTCGAAATCGTAGGTTGATACAACCAGACGCAAAGATTTATCATTCTCTGCTTTTTCAATTTCAAGATCTAATAGATTCCCTCCATCGTTTTTTTTAGGTTTTAAATTCTTTGAATTCATATCAAGAGCATAGAACTTCTTTTGGCTGTTCTTCATTGCAAGTCCAGGATTTGAAAGCTGTATAATTTTTTTTGGGTGAAAAGGTGAAAATCTAAGAGAAATTCCACCATCTACAACCGTTTTACCAAGCCCGAAAGCAATATTTACAATACCTTCTTCACCCTTTTCAGAACCTATAGGGTAAAAATTAAGAGACCTTGCTACACCGGATATATTGGGATAAAATTTTTGCTCAAAATTATTTCCGGTAATTTCCTGAATTATAACTGCCATTTTTTCATCTTCAACAATGTTATTTGTAGCTTTCATATAATCTTTGCTTTGTTTTAGATAGGTTGATGCGTAAACACTTTTTATTGCCTTACACAATTCTCTACGCCTGGATAGAAGACTTTCTCCATTATTAGGTAGCATATATGTACTGTATATTCCTGCAAAAGGCTGATAATGGGAATCCTCAAGGAGACTGGAGGATCGTATGGCAATCGGCTGCTCAATATTACTCAGAATTGTATCCAGATTTGAAATAATTTGTTTCGGAAATTTTGCCGCTAAAAAAGAATCTAAAATTAATGTATCTTCATTATCAGCAAGTGCAATATCATAAAGATCGTTTGCCATCATAAAATCATCAAAAACTTCTGTTGTTAACACAATTGTTCTTGGAATAGAAATAATTACATTGTCAAATTTATTGGTAATCTCATTTTTTTTGAGTTGTTGATCAACAAAAGCCAGGCCTCTTCCTTTTCCTCCAAGGGAACCTGAGCCTATTCTCGAAAAAAAAGTTAATTCGTCAAATCGATTATTACTGAATTCTGCAATAATACCCCTTCCATGCTGGGTGCGAAAGTCTTTTATTGATTTGTAAATAAATTTTTTCATTTCTGTAATATTAGTAAAATCACTAATGGTTTTTGGTCTTATATAATTTGCAAGATTAAACAGTGCTCTGGCTTTCAACCATCTGGATATTTCATTATTTTGAACATGATAGGAAAAAGCCTCATCATCAATTTTCATAATTAGCTTTTGAAGCTCTTTTAAATCTGTAGCAGTTCCTACAGGTTCCATAGTTTGCGGGTTTCGAAATATAAAGTCACCAAACCCATAGTTGGTTCGAATATAGTGATCAAGCTCTTTAAGTAAGGTTTTTGTATGTTTATGTATAAATGATGCTCCTTGTTTTAAAGCTGCTTCTTTATGTTCCAGTTGTGATGATTGAAGTAGTATTGGAAGGTCAAGGTTTTCTTTTCGAATATGTGCACAAAGGGTTAATCCTGCTTCATTATCTATTTTCCCATTTTTTAAATATGCAATATCAGAAATTACA
>DAOVSY010000509.1 GCA_030633365.1 Spirochaetaceae bacterium
TGATTTCAGATAACGGTTAATTCTTCTGTTCTCTCTGTCTTCCCATTCTGATTGAATAAGCATACTGATAAGTTCGTCATTTGTGAGACTGTGATTTTTTCCTGCCTCAATCATTGTCCGATATGAGTTTTGCATCCCGAACATTTTCATTTTTGCCATTTTGTTTAATGTAATTTAGCAACTCATTTCTTGCATACAGACCTGTATCTTCTTTTACCAGATCTCTGATATTGAAAACAGATCTTCCTTTTGCTAATTCTTCCTCTTCCCATTTTCTCGACAAGCCCTGCACAAAGTTAGGCATGGCAAAAGTAAATTTATTATCATAACAATTTTCAAGAGCTATGTTATTGATAAAAATATCTGTTGAGCTCAGGTTTTTGCTATTAAGTGTATATCTTATTTCACTGCTAAAATGTAGAAAACCTCTTTCAATATTTGGAGAGTTATCTCTATTTTTACGAAGAGCATTTCCTTTTATTAAATCTTCAAGATCTGAGCCTTTAATAGTAGAGATCACCATTGTATCTGCATAAGGCATTAATTTATAAACATCAATTATATTAATAGTATTTAGTTCAGAGTTGAAAAATTTTATCATACTGGCTCCGTCAATAAGGGTAAAATTAATAACCCGGCCTGTATCTCTAACAGAATATGAAAGAGCGTCTGTAATAAAATTAGCCATAGGATTCTCTTTGCTATCTTTAAAAATCTGACTTATATTTTTTTCATAACCTTTACCAATCCTGGAACTGCCAATATTTTTTTTCAACTTTGATATTGATTTACCTGCAAGTGTGTTGCTATACAATAGTTCAAATTTTTTATTTTCTAATTTATTTAATGTTGGAATTATTGAAGTACTTACCAGATTATTTTGATCTGAGATTTTAATAAAACATTTTCCATAAAAAAGACCATTGTAGCCGGCCTGTACAATAGGAATATTATTTACAATATTCTCGGAAACCAAGCCATTGATATTTAAAAAATCATGTGTATGCCCACCTACAATAAGATCGATTTTCTTATCATTCAATTTTGTCGAAAGCTCCAAATCTCCCATAATTTTAACAGCTGCAAAGTATGAACCTAATTTGTATCCCAAATGACTTAGTAAAATTATAGAATCACACACACCGGATAATTTTTTATAAAGTTTATTAACTGATTCAACAGGATTATCAATAGAAAATTCAGATCCTTTTCTTGACCGTATATGCCCTGGTGTTGTCAGACCTATAATACCGATTCTAACTCCCTTGATAATAATTATTGCTCCGGGATATACAAGTCCATCAAGTTCTCCATCATGATTTAAATTAGCAGATAATACTGGAAAGTTTGCATCCTGATAAATAGATTGTTTTAAAGTCTGAAGTCCATTATCAAAGTCATGATTTCCCAGCACAGTGGCATCAATACCAGCCAGACTATAGGCAGAATATGCTGGATGACAAATAAAATTCTCACCATCATAACCAGTAAGATGATCCAGTGGAGATCCGGTACAGTCATCACCTGCTGATAAAAACAGTATTCCTGAGTTGTTATCAGTTGAGCCTATTCTCTCTTTTTCCACATCATTTACAATTCTTGAAAAAACAGGAGTTTCAGAATAATCATCATTAAAGGTATAAATATTATTATGTAAATCGTTTATATGAAATATTTTCAGAAGAAAAGGATTTTCCTTTAAGTCTTTTCTTCTTTCAGGGAGAATAGAAGTATCTTCCAGTGAAAAGTTCCAATCTACAGCAAATACCTGTCTGTCATTTACAAATCTATTATCTTCACGGGAAAACTCTTTTATACCCATCAAATTAAGAAATTCTGTCAAACATTTCTCTGGTTATTTCATAAAGAGCTTCTTCTCGGTCAAAAAATCTTCTTAATTCTTCTGCAGCACGAAGACTCATATCACTGCAGTCCTCTATGCATCCTGCAAAATGAGGGAAAAGAGCTACATTTGCTAACTTTCACAATGGACTGTCCTTTGCTGGAGGTTCTGGATCAGAAACATCCAGAACAGCATAAAATCTTCCGGCAGATAAATGTTTAATTAAAGCAGGTTCATCAATTAAAGCTCCTCTGGCAGTATTAACTATTAAAGCATCATCTTTCATTATTTTAAATATTTTTTCATTAAGCATTTGTTTTGTGTTTTCATTCACAGGGGGATGGAGAGAAACTACATCACTCATCTCAGCAAGTTTCTCTAAACTTACACTTGTAACATTAAGTAAGGCTTCATCCTCTTTTGAAAGATATGGATCATAAACAAGAATATTTACATTAAACAGTTTTAAGAGTTTTATAAGATGTCTTCCAACCTGACTTGCACCTATAATACCCACAGTCTTTCCTCTAAGCTCCCTGGGAGGCCAGCATTCACTTTCTCTCCAACCCCCTTCTTTAACATCAGCAGCAATCTCCCA
>DAOVSY010000289.1 GCA_030633365.1 Spirochaetaceae bacterium
ACTCCCAATAATCGCTGCATCCAGCTGAGGTTCTCCAACAATATTAAGATCGAGAATAAAACCAATAGACAGAAAAAAATAAAATGCACGTGCAGAAAAAGCCCGAAGTTTGGATTATCCTTTAGTAGAAAATGAGAGCATTGCGGTAACAGGTTCTGCTCCAAGGAATATGTTACATGTTTCTGAAGATGCAATAGCTATTTCCGCCAGTTCTTCTGCACTTGGATCTATTACTGTAGCACAATCAGAGAATATCATATTTCCATCTACACCCCACTTTGTATCCTTCATACTCATTATAAAGCTGGATGAAGCTGTTTTTATGCCTGGTTTTGTTTTTATTATTGTAAACGCCGCTATAAGAACATTACCTGAAGAATTTTGGGCACCCGCGACCATACCATCTACAATTCCCTTTCTCAACATCATGGCTCCCCAGGAGAGAGGTGTTTTTATAATTTTTTCAGCCAGTCCCATGGAAATCTTCTTATGTTTTCTAAGTTCATAATATTCCTCTGCAAATTCCTTAAGAAGGTTTGAATCTGAGGGATCCACGAGATTAAAACCTGAGAGATCTATATTATTTTCTTTTGCAACAGTTTCAATATCCTTAATTACACCAACAAGAAAAACTTCAGATGCTATTCCTTTATCAATAATAATACGTGCTGCAGCCAGGGTTCTTGGTTCTGTTCCCTCTGGTAATACCAGCTTTTTGTTCATACTCTGTGCTCTTTTAATCATAATTTCAGAAAATGACATAATGTGCCCCTTTAAGTTGGAAAATTAGTTGTATATTCATAGTAAGATAAAAGCTGTAGATTTTCTACAAAGCTTTTCTTTTTTTGGCTATTTTTTATTTAAATATTCTGTTATTGTCCTGTCATGAAAGTTGGAGTTTATGGTTTAGGAAGATTCGGATTTTTTTGGTCAGAGTTACTAGGTCAAAAATTTGATGTTTATGGGTATAACAGAACATTATCAGTTAACAAACCGAAAAATGTTTCTATAATAACTGAGGATGAGATTCTTCAATGTGATGTTCTGTTTTTGTGTGTATCGATATCCTCTCTTGAATCTGTATTAAAAAATATTTCTAATCGAATTAAACCTGGCTGTCTTGTTTTTGATACATGTTCTGTAAAGGTCCATCCTGTACAATTGATGGAATCAATTTTACCTGACTCTGTTGATATTATTGCATCACATCCTATGTTTGGTCCGGATTCTGGTAAAAATGGTGTTAAAAAATTACCAATTGTATTTATTCCAATACGGGATCGTGCTGGATTTGCAAATACCTGGAAAAAAATATTTCTTGAATATGAAATGAAAGTTATTGAAATAACTGCCGAAATGCACGATAAAGATGCTGCATTTACTCAAGGTGTTACACATTTTATTGGCAGGGTTTTAAATGAACTTCATCTAAAAGAAAGTGAAATCTCAACAACAGGTTATAAGAGCCTGTTGTCTATAGTTGAACAAACATGTAATGATCCTCTCCAGCTTTTTAGAGATCTTCAACATTATAATCCTTTTACTCATGGTATGAGGCAGGAGCTGAATGACTCCTTGAAAAAGACTATGGATATGCTTGCTGAAGCTGATCCCGAGAATGATTAAATCATTTTTCTCATACCTTGACATCGGTATGACGGGCAGGTACATTAATAATGAATAATGAGTGTAATGGTGGGTCTTGTGCCCGCCCATGACCTGCAATGGCAGCTTTTTGAGGCTATCCTTGCAGACAGAAGTGGGGAAGTATGTCTGATGTACAAATAAGAGAAGTAGATGAATCTGATATAGATACAGTACTTGCAGGTGATATTGAGTTTGAAGGTACTCTTAATTTTGAAAAATCTCTTATGATTAAGGGTCAGTTTCTTGGTGATATAAAAGCAGCCGGTGAACTTTATATAGATACTGATGCTTATGTTGAAGCACGGGTGGAAGCTGAAGTAGTTTCTCTAAAAGGTAAAGTGAAAGGTGATGTTTTTGCATACAGCAGGGTAGAGTTATTTGCTTCTGCTATGGTCGACGGTGACATAACTGCTCCGGATGTTATTATGGAGAGTGGTTGCAGATTTAATGGAATATGCCGAATGGAATCACCTTTAAAGGAAGATAAAACGGGTGACGCGAAGCGTCAGGGACCCGTTATTAGTCGCAAGGAAGATAAAACGGGCGACGCGAAGCGTCAGGGACCTGTTATTAGTCGCAAGGAAGATAAAACGGGCGACGCGAAGCGTCAGGGACCTGTTATTAGTCGCAAGGAAGATAAAACGGGCGATGCGAAGCGTCTGGAACCCGTTATTAGTCGAAAAGGGGCGGAGTAGTGAAAAATAAAATATTATTGTTTTTTTTAATTCTAATACTTTCAGCAGCAGCTTTTGGACAGGATGTTCCTGATGCTCTTGTCCTGTATCAAGCTGGAAAATATGATGAAGCAATAAAAATTTGTGAGAATGAATTGGCAATCAGGCCTGGTAATATGGATTCATATTCCGTACTGGGATGGAGCCTTATAAGACAGGCAAAGTATAAGGAAGCACTTGAAAAGGCAAAAGAAGGACTAAAAATATCCCGGTATGATGCCCGGATAGTTGAAATTGTCGGGGAAGCTAATTTCTATCTTGGAAAAAACCAGGAAGCTTTAAAATGGTTTGAAGAATATGCAGCACTTTCTCCTGGTGGAGGAAGGATAGATTCAGCATATTATTTTATGGGTGAATTGTTTATTAGAATGGGAGAATACCACCATGCAGATATCGCCCTGACAACTGCAGTTTATCATAGTCCAAATATAGCCCGTTGGTGGGCCAGATTGGGATATGCAAGAGAAATGGCTAAGGATTATGATTACTCAATAGAAGCTTATGATAAAGCACTGGAGCTGGCTCCCTCTTTTCCTGATGCCAAGAGAGGCAAGGAAAGAGTTGAAGCCCAACGTAGAAATGGATAATTCTATATGAAAGCAGCATTCTATACTTTGGGCTGTAAGCTTAACCAAAGTGAAAGTGAAGCCCTGGTGTCGTCTTTTGACAGCCGGGGTTTTTTAGTCTCTAAAGTAAGTGAGCATGCAGATTTATATATAGTAAACAGTTGTACAGTTACAACAAAAGCAGAGCAAAAAGCCCGAAGAATGATTCGTAAATTTGCCAGAGAAAATCCGGAAGCGATTATTCTTGTAACAGGTTGTTATGCCCAGGTGGAACCTTCAGAAATTAAGGATCTTGATGATAATGTTTTTGTTGTTTCCATGGATAAAAAACACACTTTGCTTGATCTTCCGGATGCTGTAAGAGAAGGAGAGGCACATGGCTTTTCCCTTTTGGAAATTGTTTCAGATTTTTTGGATAATTCAAGCGACAGGGATGTAAATGCAGAAGATCGATTTAATTTTGATATTGCCTCATTTACTAACCATGCCCGGGCATATTTAAAAATTCAGGATGGATGCAATAATAATTGTTCATATTGCAGAGTTACCATAGCCAGGGGAGATTCTGTAAGTTTAGATTTGAAGGAAGTTGTTGCACGAGCTGTAAAACTTGAATCTGCAGGTTATAGGGAAGTAATTCTTACAGGTGTTAACATAACCGACTACAGAGATCCTGAAAATCCGGAAAATAAACTTCCTGCTCTTGTAAGAGCTTTAACATCTGCTTTAAAAACAGTACGTATCAGGCTTTCCTCTCTGGAACCGGATATGATTGACGAAGATCTTGCCAATGCCGTATCTCATAAGGTAGTTGTTCCTCATTTTCATATTCCAATCCAAAGTGGATCAGATTCCATTTTGGAGAAGATAAACAGGCATTATTCTGCCGACAGGGTTGTTGCAGCTGTAAACCTGTTGAGGTCTGTAAAAAAGGATCCATTTATTGCTGCAGATATAATTGTTGGTCTTCCTGGAGAGGCGGAAGTTGATTTTAATGATTCTTATAATTTAATAGAAAAGCTTCAGCTTTCCCAATTACATCTGTTCCCTTATTCTCCCAGACCCGGAACAGCATTGTACAGTGCAAAAAACCGTGTTCCCGAAAGAATTACAGGAGAAAGAACAAGTCGTATTCGTGAATTAACATCAGGTTTATATAAAAAATATCTGGAAAGATGGGTAGGGCGTGATATTGAAGTTATTCTGGAGAAATATATTGAACCTGGTAGCGGCAAGGCATGCCTTGCCAGTACAAACGCAAATTTCTGGTCCGGTCTTTCGGAAAATTATCTGCATGTGAGCGTTAAAGGTTTGAGAAATGATATTTCCTATAGGGGAAAGCTGGTAAAATGCAGGATAAACAGTATTGAAAATGGAATAGATTGCGAATTTATTGATTTTATGTAAATATCAGAAACTCCACTCAATTATTTGCTTTTTTATTTTCATGGGTTATACTCTATAATACAGTAACAAAAAAATAATAACGAATTGTTTAAATATAGATGACTTCTGGGAGG
>DAOVSY010000283.1 GCA_030633365.1 Spirochaetaceae bacterium
ATGGAACCTCCTTTATCAGGACAGGATAACACACTTAATATCGATGATGGGGCTGCTATGAGGGCTGCTCCTTTTGGTATTGCAGCTGTTGGTAATCCGAAAGAGGCCGCCAGGCTTGCAGCCATTGATGCTTCAGTTAGTCATAATCATGATGGGATATGGGCAGCAGAGGCAATAGCAGCATCCATATCAATGGCATTGACTGGAGCTGATGTTGATCAGGTTGTTGAAGCTGGGCGTAAATTTATTCCGGATGACAGCTGGCTTGGCAGAAGAATGGTTCAGGCTATGGATCTGGTTGATTCCATAGATGATAAATATGAACTGTATGACAGACTTCATACGGATTTATGGGCTCCAAGACATTCTGTTTCTCCTGAAGCAATTCCTCAAATATATGCTTTATATCGAATGTCTAAGGGTAGTTTTAGAAAGGGATTTATTCTTGCGGCTAACTTTGGAAGAGATGCTGATACTGTCACTGCTCTTGTTCTTGCTTTATGTGCTGCAGGGGAGGGGCTTTCCGCTATTCCTTCTGAGTGGGTTGAACAGGTAAGACATCCTTCCGGAGTTTGTCTCTCTTTTGCAAAGAATGAGGATATGTATGATCTTGGTGTTCAATTGGCAGAATACGCTTTAAGCCGGGGTAAATAATTTTTAAAAAGGAGTGTGAAATGAATGGGAATATTCGAAAAAGAATAGTAAAAGATAAGCAGATGTATCTATTACTTTTTCCAGTAATAGCTTTTTTTATAGTCTGGCATTATATCCCTATGTGGGGAGCAAGAATTGCTTTTCAGGATGTTATGTATATTGGAGCTAATAAATGGGCAGGTTTTAAGCATTTTCAACTGCTTTTTTCTTCTCCTGTATTTTTAAAGGTTTTTATAAATACAATTATTATCAGTTCTATGAAGATGTTTCTTATCTTTCCACTCCCTATTCTTTTAGCATTTATGCTGAATGAGGTTAGCAGTCATAACTTTCGTAAAACTGTTCAGAGTGTAATATACCTTCCTCACTTTTTATCCTGGGTTGTTATTGCAGGGCTTTTTATATCACTTCTTGCTTCTCCTGAGGGAGCCGTTAATCAGGTTCGGATCTTTTTTCATTTGAAACCAATTTCATACATGACATCTACAACACATATTAGATGGGTTTTTGTCTTTTCAGAAGTATGGCGTAGTATCGGCTGGGATTCTATTCTATACATTGCTGCAATAAACAGTATTGCACCGGCATTGTATGAAGCCGCCACTATAGATGGTGCAACACCTATTCAACAGGCAATAAATATTACTCTTCCTTCAATTATTCCTACTATTATAACTGTTTTTATTCTAAATTTAGGTTTTTTTATGAATGCAGGTTTTGATCAGGTCTTTAACATGATGAATGATGCAGTAATAAATCATGTAGATATTATAGATACCTATGTCTACAGGGTTGGGCTTATGCAGGGAAATTATTCCCTGGGAACTGCAGCTGGACTATTTAAAGGTATTATTGGACTGGTTCTTATTCTTTCAACAGACAAATTAAGTAGAAAAGTTACTGGTGAGGGGGTTTGGTAATGAGTATAAAAAAACATGGAATTGGGCATTACCTTATAATTATTGTATTAGCTGTTGGTGCAATTGTATTGGTTTATCCCTTGTACAATCAGTTGGTTATATCTCTTACCGGAAATGAATATATCTCACAGGCCAGCGGCACAAGTATAATTCCTTATGGATTTACCTTAGGTACATACAAAACAGTTCTTGCCATACCCAAGGTTGCCAGGGGAGTTTTTAACTCTATTTATATTACAGCTATGGGGCTGGTTATTAATATTGTTTTTACAAGTATGGGAGCATATGTTCTGACAAAAAGGGATCTGGTAGGAAGAAGGTTTTTTATAACAATGATTGTAATTACTATGATTTTTGAGGGTGGGTTAATTCCTGACTATTTTCTTATGCGGAAACTGCATCTTCTGAATACTTACTGGTCTGTAATACTTTATAAGGCTATAAATCCATACTATCTTATTATCCTAATGCGTTTTTTTGACAGAGTTCCTACCTCTCTTATTGAAGCAGCTAGAATTGATGGTCTAAGTGAAACAAAAATTCTCTTTAAAATTGTCATTCCCGTAAGTGTTGCAGGTATTGCAACGGTAAGTTTATTTTACGGTGTTTTCCACTGGAATGAATATTTCAGGGCAATGATTTATCTGACAGATGAGATGAAATATCCTCTTCAGGTAGTTCTAAGAGAATTACTTATCTCTGCAGAAAAAGCATCTTTTATAGGAAGTATGAATTTTCTTAAAGTAACAGCTGCTGCTCAGCTTGATATAAAAGCTATTAAAGCAGCTTTAATAATTATTTCCATTGTACCAATTCTTGCATTCTACCCATTTGTACTTAAATATTTTGTTAAGGGAAGGCTGGAAGGATCGGTTAAAGAATAAAATTTTGCAGAAAATTTTTAATCTGCAATTTGTAATGTTTCACAGGAGGATTATATGAAACGTTTTTTAGTTACACTACTAATTTTAGTAGTAATGTCAGGGCTTGTTTTTGCTGGTGGCGTGAAAGAAGAAAGTTCTGCTGCAGCTAGTGGTGAAACACCTACTATTCGTATTGTAGGTAAGGATTTTTCACCTACAGATGAGATCAATCTTCAGTTCCTTGAAAAAGTTGGAGCAGGATTTCAGGCATACTCAGGTCAGAAAGTGAACCTGGAGTTAGTTCAGATACCTGATGGTGGATATGCAGAAAAATTGAATCTTATGCTTATGGGTGGTGACATTCCTGACTTAATTTATTTTCAAGGTGGAGATGAAGCTGTTTCAAAACAGGGATTATTGGTGGATCTTAAATCCTATGTTGATAACTCTAAAGTAATGCAGGGTGTACTTCAGGAATTTAATAAACAGAGAATTGCAAACTATCCATATCTTCTATGGATTGCTCCTCCCCGTGCAAGGGTAGCTCTGGTAAGAGAAGACTGGTTTGCAGAAGCTGGTGGAAAGATACCTGTTACAGTTGATGATTTTTACAATCTATTCAAGACAATTAAGAGTAATCATCCTGATGCCTTTGTTATGACAGATACAGGTAGTACTGGCAGAATGGATTTTACTTTTGATCATGCTTTTGGTTTAACAGCTACATGGGTAAAACAGGGTGGATCCTATGTATATAAAAAAGTATCTGATGCGGAAAAAGCAAAACTTGCATTTTATCAGAAACTATATGCAGAAGGCCTTTTTGATAAAGATTACGTAACAACTAAATGGGACACAATGGAAGATAAGCTTTATACTGGTAAAGTTGGTGTGGTCTTTGGAACTTCCGGAGTTGTTTGTGATATTTACGATACCAAATTAAGCAGCGAGCAGGGTGTTGGCCTTGTGGCTCTTCCTCCTGCAAAAGGTGTTGGTCAGGGTTACTCTGTTTCAACAGCAAAAGAAACAAGAGGCTGGGCAATTAGTGCAACAAGCAAAAACCCTGAACTCGCTTTTCAGTTTTTGGAGTATATGGCAACTGATGAAGGTCAGCTAAGTGATCGTTATGGTATTGAAGGTGTTCATTATACTGTTGACAATGGTACATATGCTTTTACAGATAAAAAAGGCGAATGGTGGCCAAGAATTAATGAAGTTATGACATATAATGGTCCTCTTCCAGTACTTGGAGATCTTGGTGCAGAAAGCTGGGAATTCCTTGGAGATTATGTAGTTGGTGATCCAGACTTTCCAATTCCTGCTGATATGGCTCCAACATGGGATGCTCTTACAAATCTATATAAAGAATACAACTTTAAAATTATTACCGGTGAATACTCTATTGATAAATTCGACGAATTTGTTAAAGAATGGTATGATCTTGGTGGTGATAAAATTACAGAATACGCACAGGGTATGTTGAAATAACATCCTTTATGTATGATCCCGTAGGGATGCGGTTTATCGTGTCCCCGGGGTCTTTATCGATGATTAGTAAAGACGCCCAATTTGGGCGTCTCTACGGTCATCAATCATATATCATGTATATCAAAGATCATACATATCTGTGTGATAAGGAAAAAAATGAACAAACAAAAATATCTGGAACAGGTATACACTGGTTTTCTTGGAATGTGTGCCGGAATAAGACTTGGTGCTCCGGTTGAACCTACAATATGGACTTATGAACGAATAAAAACCACTTATGGAGACATCCGGGGATATGTTAAAAACTACAAGAACTTTGCAGCAGATGATGATGTTAACGGACCTGTATTTTTTATTAGATCCCTTTTGGATTTTAAACCTCCTCTTACTGCCGAAAAAGTAGGACAAACCTGGCTTAACTATACCAGAGAAGGTATAGGGTTTTACTGGTGGGGTGGTTATGGAAGGAGTACGGAACCTACTGCCTATCTAACCCTTAAAACGGGCACCCAAGTTCCGCAGGTGGGAGGTATGATGGTAAATGGTGCAGCCATTGCAGAGCAAATCGGTGGTAAGATCTTTAACGAATCCTG
>DAOVSY010000324.1 GCA_030633365.1 Spirochaetaceae bacterium
GATTCTTCCTATTGAAGACGTTCTTGTCTATCAGGGTGCTGAGTTTATTGTGCCAGTTGCCGGTGGAATTAAACTTATGCCTGGTACTGCTTCAGATCCTGCATTCAGAAGAATTGATGTGGATACTGATACTGGTAAGGTAACAGGTCTTTTCTAAGATTTTTACTGCTTTACTAAAAATATTATGGCAGCCTTTCACAGGCTGCCTTTTTATACTTAATCTCTAATTCTATCTGTCCGGCATTTTATCTGAAAATCAACCATTTTTTTTAAAACCTCCATCAAGCCTTCTACATTTAAATGGGAATCACAGACTCCAGCATCCCGAAGTTCTTTTAACAGATAATAAGATGATTCAATAGTAGATAGACAATAATCTTTCGGCTGAGTTTTAATAGAAAATCTAGAACGATATTCCCTGCTAAAAGACAACTTTGGTAATTTTTCCAGGGAAGGACTTAAATAGATCATCCGTCTGGCTTCTCTCCATGTTCCATCAATAAGAAATATAAGCAGGGCACGGCCATTCATTTCTTTTTTAAAACTAAAGCTTTCCGCTCTATGTGCATCATCTCCCGGATACAACAACATAGAATAGTAAGATGGATTGGAAATTAATTCCCTGGTTCTTAAATTATTATCAAAGGATTTATCAACAATAATTTCTGAATCTGTCAAAGAAAGGCTTGAAAGGCGGCCTGTTCCTGTTCGCTGATTTTTTGCTTCATGAGGATGCATTAGAAAAACAAATTTCACACCGGAGACTATGGGAGTTATATCTTTACAGTAACAGTTATCTACAGGGCGAAAACATTTTAAACAGCGCTCAGACATTGTGTTCCTTATTTAAACACCTGTTTAAGCAGATCGGTAACTCGTGCCACAGGATCAATACGAATTGCTTTCTCTTCCCGTTCCACCATTAGAAAGAGAGCATCCAGAGCTTTATTTGAAATATAAATATCAAGATCATATTGTTTCTTTTCAATAAAAGGAATTGAATTATATTTATCTAAAATTATTTTATATATCTGGGTAAGTCCTACATCATCCATTGATTTTTTTACAACAGGAAAAAACTTCTTGTACAAATCTGAACGATAGTTAATTTCCAGATATTGGGTGGCTGCATTATCAGAGCCATTTAAAATTCCCCATGCATCTGAAAAGCTCATATTTGTTATTGCATCTACAAATATTTCTGCTGCCAAAACTGTTGCTTCTTCAGCTGCATGATTCATTGACGCTTCGAAATCATCCATCTTTTTTGCTAATCCAATTTTTCTTAGAGCTGCATCAACTTTTTCCAGTTCTTCTGGTAATATAATTTTTACTTCCGGATTGTCATAGAAACCATTATAGGTAGAAAGAAAATCTACTGCATTTCTGGTTCCAATTTCCAGAGCTTCTTTCAGTCCGGATATTACTGTACTTTCATCAAGCTTAACAGCTCCACCTCCTATAGTTACATAAGGGATATCCAGATTTGAGACAGTCAAACATGAACTGAAACCAAATATAATAATTATTATCAGTGAAATTCTAAAAGATACCTTATAATTCATCCTTCACTCCTTAGGTTACATTAAGAAAGAACTTCTACCTTTTTATTTATATCAAGTATTTCCTTGGTTAAAGATTCAAGAGCAAGTAAAAAACTTTCTTTTGTATCTTTGGTAAATTTATTAGACAATTCCTTATAATAGGAAATACCTTCCAGAAGATTTGATCCCAGCTCAAGAAGCTGTTTTTTACCTTCATTCACAATAAACCCAATAGAAATATCATCAAATTTAGCTTCAAACTGCTCAACATAGAGCTCAAGTTCTTTAATAAACATATGATCCCGTTTATCAGAAGTAATCAAATTAATTCTTCCATAAATATGGTCCACCATCTCTTTTAAACTGCTTATTTTTGAAAAATTTATAATATTTGGTCCTGGTGTCAGTGCTGTAAAAGCCTTTTCATCTATTCCAAGAGTTTTAGTTGCAGCCCCTGCCAAATCATGACATATACAGGCTTTATCCATAATAAACTGCTTCTGCCTTTCAAAAAGTGCCTTCGGTAAATTCTCTTTAACCAAAGCAGCCAGTTTCTTCTTCTGGTAAGGTATACCAGCTGTACACAGAGGTATTTCTGAAAATTCTGTATTCATAGCTGCATGTTTATTTACACATGGAGAACCTGGATGTCCTTTGGAAATTCGGGATTTTCTTGCCAGCTCTGCTGCAGAATTACCAATATTCCAGAAAAGTACATTCAATGGAGAAGCATCACTTAAATATACGTCGGACTTTTTTGCTTCTGACAATTTCTTTAAATGGTCAGCATCAAGATTCATAACTTCGGGAACGAGCATAAACGGAGTTGCCCAACCGGTTCCATCAAGTTCATATTGCTCTCTTAAAAATTTGTCCTCTTCTGAGGTCCCAATACCACCCTGTACAGTAATATTAAGACCATCTTCAACAACCCTCGCATCTCCACCGGATTTAAGGAAAGCAGATCCAAGAGTTTCCATTAATTTTTCCTTACCTCTGTGAAACTCTTCAAGTACAGGTCCTAAAAGAACTCCTTTTGACGCAAATGCATGCCCACCACAGTTTAATCCGGATTCAATCCGGAATTCAGACACCCATAACCCCTTTCTGGCAAGAGCCCGTCCCTGTATACTGGCAGAGCGGAAATCACTGACCTTAATAACTATACGTTTCTTAAGTTTTCCAAAAGCATCAGGTAAAAAATCTTTATATTGATTGATAGCATCGAAAAGTCTTGGATTTAGTCCTGCAGAAAAAATCATTGACGAACTAAGTTTACTCTTTGCAAATCCCCTTAATGCCGCACTGGCATCAGTATATTTAACATCAAGCATTTTACCTTTTATATAGGGGAAATTATCAAGTTTAGTCATAATATTTACATCTATAGATCCTGTTACAACCTGGGACTTCAGATGTTTTTGTAAAAGAGTTTTTTCCTCTCCAGCAGAAAGATCTTTCATTTTAAGATATGACTGCTTTAGATTGCTTTCCGGCAGAAGCTCAAAATATTTAGTAATGTCACTGCCTTCTTCAAATGAGCTATTCATCATCTTTGAAACATCTTTCTTAATTAAATCATCCATAAGATTCAGATATGATGTAATCCTTCTTGCCCGCCAATCCTCCATTCCTGTTTTTATGGCAGAATAGGGAAGATTATTCTTATCTGAATGGAATTTACGCATCTGTTCTACCAAAGTATCGTCTACCAGGGATATTACCGATGAAATCCCGTATTTTGCAACTTTAAGGGGTGTATCGATAGTAAAACCGGTACCCATAACAGGTATTTGAAATGTATGGGGTTCTGTATAGTAACTGTTCATTTTTACCTCATTAGTAAATCAATCACAAATTTGATTTGTCGGTCAGGGACTGACTGCATAATAAGTTGTTACAATAAATAGATCAAGAGGTTTGCTATATATAAAAACAAAAGGCAACCTCATAGGCTGCCTTATAGTAATAGATAATTTATATAAGATTAAGAAAGAATTTCTATTTTTTTATTTATTGAAAGAACTTCAAGTTTTAATAATTCCAGTGTTGTTATAAAACTTTCTTTTGTATCTTTGGTTAATTTATCTGAAAGTTCTCTGTAATAAGCTATTCCATCCAATAAATTTGATCCAAATTCAGCAAGCTGTTTTTTCCCATCATCCACAACAGCCTCCAAAGTAACAGCTTCAAACTTTGCCTTAAACTGTTCAATATATAATTCAAGTTCTTTAAGAAACATGTGTTCTCTTTTTTCAGAGGTTATTAGATTAATTCTTCCATAAATATGATCAACCATCTCCTTTAAACTACTAATTTTAGAAAAATTAATAATATTAGGCCCTGGAGTTAATGCAGTTAATGCTTTCTTGTCTATACCAAGTGTTTCTGTTGCTGCTCCTGCC
>DAOVSY010000074.1 GCA_030633365.1 Spirochaetaceae bacterium
GAAAACTTTAAAAAAGCTGAAGAATACTGGAGCTCTATTAGATCTGATTCAGATGCGGAGTATGATGATCTCTATTCAATGGATGCTGAAGAGCTGGAACCTATGGTTACCTGGGGCATTAACCCTGGACAAAGTGTGGGAGTAGGAGAAACTATGCCTCTTTTAAGAGATCTTGATTCTGATAACAGGGAAACTGTGGCCCAGGCTTATAAACATATGAATTTTAAAGAGGGTTCTCCTATTCTTGGGCAGGAAATAAATGTTGCATTTATTGGGTCATGTACGAATGGAAGAATTTCAGATTTAAGAGTAGCTGCAAAAATAGCAAGAGGAAGAAAGGTTAGCCCCGGAGTACGGGCTTTGGTTGTTCCGGGTTCTAAACATGTTGCAAAACAAGCAGAAGCTGAGGGTTTGGATAAAATTTTTATCGAAGCTGGATTTCAGTGGAGAAATGCCGGATGTTCAATGTGCCTTGCTATGAACTCAGATAAACTAAAGGGCAGGGAACTTTCTGCAAGTTCTTCAAATCGTAATTTTATTGGGCGTCAGGGCTCTCCTACTGGACGAACCCTGTTAATGAGCCCTGCAATGGTTGCTGCAGCAGCTGTTTCAGGCAAAGTAGTGGATTCCAGAGACCTGGAAGAGGTTTGAAATGGTTACAAAAGAAATGAAAAGAGAATTACTCTCCGGTAGATGTATTCCTGTCAGAGGTAATGATATTGATACAGATAGAATTATCCCGGCACGTTATATGAAGGTCGTATCCTTTTCCGGTTTAGGTGAGTTTGCTTTTTATGATGAACGATTTACCAGTAGCGGAAGCCTTAAGGATCACTCTTTTAATAATGAGGAATATAAAGGCGCTTCAGTTCTGCTGGTTAATAAAAATTTTGGTTGCGGATCTTCCCGTGAACATGCCCCTCAGGCCTTGAACCGGGCTGGTATAAGAGCTGTGATTGGTGAATCTTTTGCTGAAATTTTTGAAGGTAACTGTGGTGCAATGGGTATTCCAGCACTTACAGTCTCTTCTGATGTAATTGAGGAACTAATGACTGAAACTGAAAAACATCCTGAAATGGAAATGGAAATTGATATAAGAGGTACTAAAATAAATTTTAAAGGTACTGATTATATATTTAACATCCCTGATTCAAGCAGATCAGCTCTTCTTGAAGGAACCTGGGATACTACTGCATCACTTCTTGCATCAAAAAATGCTATAATTTCGAAGGCAGAAGCTCTTTCCTATACCAGTGGATTCTCAAAATGACTAACAAATTCAGAGAAATAATCAACTGATAATTTAAAAAAATTACATAAATATATTAAAAAAGAGTATTATTAATATATGAAGAAAAAAGAAAAATATGCTCTGGTTTTGGCTGGTGGTGGCGCCAAGGGAGCTTATCAAATTGGTGCCTGGAAAGCCTTTAATGAACTTGGTCTTGAGATATGTGCAGTTGCTGGTGCTTCTGTGGGCGCTTTAAATGCTACTTTATTTGCACAAAATAATTATGAACGTGCCCTGGAACTTTGGGAGAATATATCTCTTGATAAGGTTGTTACACTACCTCCTGATTTAATCATTGATGGGAAATTCCATATTAGAAAATTTGGTTTTTTACATTTACGAGAAATAAATAAATCTATTCTTAAATATGGGGGACTGGATTCAACTCCCCTGCAAAATCTTATAAACAATTATGTTGATGAAAACAGCATTAGAAAATCCAATATTGACCTTGGTCTTGTTACGGTAAATGTTAACAGATTAAAACCAGTTGAAATATTTCTGGATAATATCCCAGAGGGACAGCTGAGTGATTATCTCCTTGCAAGTGCTTCCTTTCCAGCTTTTAAACAAGCTACTATAGACGGGAAAAATTATACAGATGGAGGTATCTACGATAATATTCCTTATAAAATGATAAAAGAAAGAGGTTATAAAAAAATTATTATTGTTGATATTGCCGGACCGGGATTTAATAGAAAGCCTGATATAGAGGGCACTCAGACAATTTATATTAAAAATACATCGGATATAGGCAGTGTCCTTAATTTTGATCAAAATATTCTAAAAGAGCTTCTAAATTTAGGTTATCTGGATACCATGAAAACTTTTGGGAAAATAGATGGTAATAAATATTTTATTAATGCTAATTCAAAAATTGAAGATCAATTAGAACGTATTATTAGTAATAATTTAGAAATTAGAAAAATGCTTCCTAGAAGTATGCGTTTGTATCATAAAATATCTTTATCTTTTCTTGAATGTGCAGCATCTGTTTTGGGAATAGAAAAGAGTAACAGATATGATATATCGGATTTATTGAAAGAAATAGAAACAAGTTATTATGAAATTGTTACTAGTAGTGAAAAAAAAGGTAGACACCATTATATTTCAGATTTTAAATCAATGAGAAGAATTATGAAAAAGCGTTATGGTAAACGGGAGATTTTTAAATATCCGCCTTTTGAGTATTATCATATTTTAAATAGAGTTCTGGATGGAAAGAAATTGCATGCTGCAGAGAAAACGTTAAATTTATTTTTCCCTTCTTTACCTGCCGGGTTGTTTTTTATTGATAAAGTAATAAAAAATAAGGATAAGAAATTAGTTTAAAAGCCTTTCAACTGTATTTAGAAGTTTATTAGCGGAAAAAGGTTTTATGATCCAGTTATCTATTCCCGGAATATGTTCCCAGGAGTTTTTACCAATATCATCAGCTAGCATAAGTAATGGTATAGAGCTATATTTATTTACTGAGTTTATTTCATTTGTAAAATATACAATTTTCCCATTATCGATATTCATATCTGCAATTATCAATCCAATACTATACTCTGAAAGTATATATAATCCTTCGGTTGTGGAGTCTGTAGATAAAACTTCATATCCGTATTCTTTAAGAGTCAAATAAATATTTTTAGAAACTGCTTCCGAATTTTCTAATAGTAATACATTTACTGCCATATTTACCTCTCAGGCAATCATTTCTTCCAGTTCTTTAATCTCCTTAAAAGTTCTAAGTTTGCTTATACAATTATTTTGTATTTGTCTTACTCTTTCTCTTGTAATACCCATAAGAGAGCCAATTTCTTCCAGTGTCAGTGGGCATTCACCTGATAATCCATATCTTAGTTTGATAATCCTTTTTTCTCTTGAAGAAAGTTCACCAAGTGAAGAATCTAAAATATCCTGTAAGTTTTTTGTTAGAGCACTTTCGAAGGGTTGTTCGTAATTATCATCATGTATAAGATCGGAAAGAGAGCTGTTGTTTTCTTCATTAATAGTAGTATCCAAAGATGTTATATCGGTCCAGTATGATAAATAGAGTTCTATTTTTTCTGTACTCAAATTCATATAGTCTGCGATTTCTTCAATTTTTGGCTCTCTGCCATATTGCTGAGATAAGTACTTAATTATTGAGTGACATTTTTTTACAGAATTTAGGATATGAATAGGAATCCTAATTGTTCTTCCTTTATCTGCAACTGATTTTAGTACTGATTGTTGAATCCACCAGGAACCATATGTAGAGAATCTAAATTTTTTTGTATAGTCAAATCTTTCAACAGCCTCAATAAGTCCAATATTACCCTCATCAATCAGATCGAGAAGATTTAAACCTCTGTACTGGTATTTTTTTGCTATTGATACTACAAGCCTCAGGTTGGAAGTAATCATTTGTTCTCTTAACTTGTTGTATTCCTCTTTTATTTCTTTTAATCCTACAATATTTTTATCTAAGTTTTTTTCGAGATTGAAAATTTCAATTTTTAGATTTTGAATTTTCTCACCTAAATCCAATTCTTCCTCTTTGGAAAGTAGGGGATATTTTGATATCTGTTTAAGATAGAGAGCTAAAGGATCTATTTCTAAATTACTACTTAATTCATTTCTCATCTCTTATCTCCTGAAACTTATTTACAGTACTAAGTTTGCCGTATAGAGATGCAGTTGCCAATCAGGGTATTTTGAGACTTTCTATAGGGGAATCCCCCATAGAAAGAATGATTTTTTAGGTTTTGTTTATACGTTTTTGAATTTTTCTGTTAGAGAACTTTTTTGAACTTTTATTATCTGCTTTTTGGGGAGTCTTTCCCTTGTAGTGGTTCGCAATAAAAAGTATGAATATTCCAAGAATAATCATTAGAAAGCAAAGAATTTGACCCATTGAGAACTTAAAGAATATAAAGCCAAGATCTCCATCAGGTTCTCTGAAGTATTCAATAAAGAATCTAACTGTACCATAGCCAATTAGATAAACTGCCAGTAGAAACCCATGAAAGGCTTTTCTTTTTCTAAAAATGAACCATATAATAACCCACAGGAATATTCCTTCAAAAAAAGCTTCATACAATTGAGACGGGTGCCTGGGAAGGTTTACAGCACTTAAACCCTGATAAGGTAAACCTGCTTTTTCAGCCAGTTTTTTTACCCATTCAAGTTTTGTTGACATTGCAGGAGCATAGGGAAAAATCATTCCCCAGGAAACACTGGTAACTCTGCCCCACAATTCACCATTAATAAAATTCCCCAGTCGCCCAAAGGTGTATCCTAATGGTATTCCTGCTACAAGGAGATCCGCCATGTGAAAAAAAGACAGTTTTTTGGATTTTACGTAGATAATTAAACCCAGAACAGCCCCGATTAACCCCCCATGGTAACTCATTCCCTGAAGACCAACCATTTGCATCTCAGAATTAAAAGGCCAGAAAATAAGCCATGGTTTTCTCCAATAAAGACCACTTGTATCATAAACAAGTGTTGAAAATATTCTGGCTCCAATAATAAGACCAAGAATTGTCCAGAAAAATAAATTTACAATATCATCATCGCTTATTTTGAGCTGGTCTTTTTTTACCTGATACTTAAATAATATATAAGTGGTTCCAAATGCAAAGAGATACATTAGCCCATACCAATGAAAAGGCAGTCCTGGTATTATTACTGGATTGATCCAAATAGGATAATTAAGAAAAGCAAGCATTTAGGTTTCCTTTTTAATAGGGGTTTCTTCTATTTTCCCTGTCTGGAGGTTGAATGTTATAATTAAATTTTTCTTCTCTGAAGTAATTTCATGATATCTTCCATGACTCTCAAGGATAACTCCAGGGTATAGAGTTCCTCTTACTGTTATAGTTGATTCAAAATGTTCTTCAAATCTTTCTCTTAGTGTAAATAGACGCAGACCTCTTTTTTCCATAAGTTTCATAAATTTTAATTTTTGTAATCGTGCATTTTTCAACTTACTATTGGCTTTTTCTTTTTCAAGTTGATGCATTAAAATATCAATTTTTGCTATTTGAGTTTTTATTTTCTCAACTTCTTTTTCTTCCAGTTCTATTCTGTCCTGAATTAGATAGTTTTGTCCAAAAGAGACTTCAGTTTTAACATTTTTATTATTACCAAGATTCCCAACATTAATTCCACCTGTGGATTTGGTATTGCCACCAATAAGGTTTCCTTTATCTCCAATTAAGTGGAGTTGACCATTACATTTAATTTTACATCTCAGGCATGAATTTTTTGCTTTAATGTCACCCACTGCAAGAAGAGTGGCTTGTTCAGCAAATGCCATTTCAATATCTTTTTTTGATCTGAGTATAGCCTTTCCCCCACCTACAACCCCCTGACCAATAATTATTGATTCTCCTGCAGATACAAGAGATGCTTCAACTCCGCCGGCTATCTGTACTTCCCCTCCGGACATAACAAAAAAGCCCTGGGTAACAGAACCACCAATTTTAACTGAACCTGGAAACTTAATATTGCCTTCTTTTAAATCGACATCACCCTTAACCATATGAAAATTATTAATAAATAATTTATCCCCGTCCTGAATAAGCTCTCCGGCTACTTCAGATATTAAAGAGATATCGCCATTTTCAACTTTTACCTCTTTTATTCCATTACCAATTTCAATTTTTGATGGAGGAGCTTCTTTTGCTTTTATTGTAACTCCTGTAACATTCCAACCATCTCTTGCTTCTGTTTTTGGTGAAAGAATAACTGCAATAAGATCATCTTTTGCAATAGAAGTAATTCGATCCTGATTTTTAAAATCTGCAGAACCATCAGATTTTAGAGAAACAGCTTTATCATCTGCAATTTTAACTTTCAGTTTGAGACTGCTTATACCGGGTTCAACAGGTGCTGTTCCTGAGGCAATTAGTAGTTTTTTTAATATTTCTCCGGAATTACTGGCTTCAACTGCTTTTTGTAAGATATCCTCTTTTAAACCTTTGATTATACCGAATTTAACAATTTTGTCCTTTACTTCAGTTTCTGTAAGAGGAGCCCCGCCATTTTCATCAATAGATAGATATGCTTCCATTTTATCTTCTGATATTTCCAGTTCTATTATTTCACTTTTTGAAGGTCTTACTCTTATTGTTGTATTTCCCTCGTCTTCATATACATCCAGGAATCCATCAATTTCAGAAATGAGAGTATCTTTATCTCTTTTGAGATTTTCCAGAATTGTAAGATTAGGTATTTCCCCTGGAAGACCCGGAAGAACTTTGCCATAGATATCTTTCCCGGGTGATCCCGGTTTTGATGGGCTGAACATGACAGCCAGTCCATTCTTTTCAATTAAACCTATACTTTTACATTTTTCAATTGGATAGTTATCTAAAGATTCGATTCCCTTTGGTTTTCTTTTTTCATAATCTTTTTTAATTTTTTCTTTATGTTCACTTAGTTCATTTGGTTTCATCATTTCACATTCAATACTGAATGTAACTTCTTCGCCAGTTTCCGGAGCTTTTCCCTCGATTAAAATATAATCAATCATTTCCAGGCTGGAACTTTTGTAGAAAGTAAGTAAATCTTCTTTTATTTTATTAAAATTTAGTCCTGCAAAACCGCTTTTTTTTATTGCCTCACCTACATCATTTAACTTAAGGGCTTTCCCGCCTCCACTATCCTTAACTATATTAAGAAGTCCTTTAGTTCCGTCTTCTGAAGTGCTTATAGAAAATGAAGAATCTCCATCTTTTGTTAAAGGAAAGTTTTCAAGGTAGGCTCCGGAACTTACAGTTTCTTTAATAATTCTTGAAATTACTGCTTCATCTATTAATTTTTCCGGATCAATCCCAAGAGATACAGCACTACTGATAACACTTTCTGAAGAAGGTATCATATCCTGGGGTGCGTCGGCAAATATTTTTAAAAATGCACTTGATCTGTTTTTCGATAGTGAAACTACCCAGGATTTACCTTTAAATGGTATTATTTCGGCCCAGTTTTCACCACGTCTGAAAAATCCGTAAAAATCTGCAATCAATTCATTATTTTTTTCTATTATGCCTTTACCTGCATAAAATTCATGTATATCTGGTTTTAACTCTTCTCCCAGAACAGATTGGCCAGGTTTTCCCTCTTCAGCCTTTCCCAGAACAGCAAGAATAGATCCTGTATCTGCCCATCCTGTCATTATAACTTTTGGATTAATCTCAACAGGCTCTTTTACTGTTTGTTTTTGAACTACAGTTATAAATTCTTCCTTAGTTTTTCCGAAAGGAAGTTTTGGTTTTTTTTCAACCTTTTTTTTAACTTTAATATTTTTTACTATTTCTCTTGTAATTTCAGGATCAAATGCAACTTTAAAAATTCTTTCTGCATCAGTTTTTAATTCCTCAGGTATTTCAAGTTTTTCCCATTTGTAGCTTCCTTTTGATTGAGGGACAGGACTCTCAGATTCTGCAATAAGAATTTTTAGTTCGGTATCTGTTTTTGTTATTGATTCTTCAGCTTCTTTTATAGATTCTGTAATAATTCCAACTTTTATACCTTCAGTTTCAAGTAGTAATTTTATCCTTTTTTCTGTCCACTCTTCTCCATCTTTTTCAGGTGTAAATACTAAATGAGCACTTGTTTTGTTTTTATTATATTCCAGTTCTAAGTTGCCTTTCAATTTAACACACCTATACCTTTTTATTCCCTTCTGAGAATTTAACAATTTGAGCTTTTAGAAAATAATTCTCTTTTTTAAGAGAATTTATTTCATATTGCTGGGATCTAATTGTTTCTACAAGATCACCTTCTGTCAGGGTACCGCTATGGAGTAGATTTTCCATTGCTTCTACCTTACTGTCATAATCGATCTCTGCTTCCATTGAGGCTGTAGAATAGCTGTCATTTAGAGCTGATATATCCAGTGGTCTACTTATTTCTTCACCTTTTTCAAGAATTTTATCTGCAATTCTATAGATTGCCTGACTTAGAACGGAATTAGGTTTATAAGCAATAATTGGTAATCGTGAATTGAGAGCAATTTCCTGTAGATGATCAAAATAAATTATTCCAAGATGTTCAAGGTTTACTCCAAGATATTCCTTACACGATCTTCTGATTTTTACAGATTTTTGGCTGTCTTTGGGGTCTTCCAGCATATTCATTACAAGCATTGGTTTAAAAATAGACATACTTTCCATAAAAGTGTCGTAACTTTCAGGATCTTCCAATCTTATTTTTTCAATTAGTTTTGGTATATAAATCTTTTGAAAGTTTTTTCCTTCCTGTTTTAAGTTATCAAAATATTCCTTTGCCCATGAATCTTTTTTAAAAGAAGTAGACATAAGTCTGAAAACAACATTTTTAAGGAAAAGATATGCATTTAAAGTTGCTGTAAGAGCAGGTGCTGTAACAATAACTCCTATTGATGAACTTAAAAAGAAATCTACAGTATTAAAACTTGTACCTGCACCTAAATCCAGAATTAGATAATCAGCTTCCTGCATATAAAGTTCCCGTACAAGTCTTGTTTTTTGAGTATTATCAAGATTTGCCATACCAGGGATTTCACCATCCCCGGGAATAAATTTAAGATTTTTATATTCTGTATCAAATATAATGTCTTTAAAATTCATATTGGGATTACAAAGGAAAGAACCAATACCATCTTTTACGGATCCTGTTCCCAATATCAGGTGCAGGTTAGAAGCACCAAGATCCAGATCTGCCAGAATTACACTTTTTCCTGCCTGTGCAAGAGCAATAGCAATATTTGTTGCAAATAAAGACTTCCCTACTCCTCCTTTTCCACTGGCAATGGGCAGAACCTGCATTAAAACACTCCTATGGTTGCATAGGCGAGCAGGAAGCTTGCTTCCGACCAGCCTTTTATGATGCATATTGTAAGGGTAAGTTTGTGGAGTGGTCAAGACTCAGCCTTTACTTTAACTTTACTAATTTATATACTCTTTTTTTTAGGAAATTATTAAAAATTACGATATACTTTAACAACATACTTACTGGATAAGCAAAAGACAGTGTCTCTTGACAAATGCGGTAAAAACGAGATGATAACAGTAAATGGAGACAGTAATGAAAAATAAAGAGAGATTTTTCTGGATTATATTAAGTGCATTTCTAATAGTTTTTTCCGGGGTATCCTTTTTTGGCCCAAATCTATTTGCATATCAGTCTAATTCAGAAACAAAAGTGTATTTGGAAAAATTTGAATATTTATTCCAATTTCTTATAGATAATTATGTGGATGAGGTACCTGTAGAAGAACTTTATGAAGGAGCACTTAAGGGGCTTTTTGAAAGTCTTGGTGATCCCTATTCATACTATTTAACTGCTGATGATATGGAAGATATGAACGATACCACAACAGGAAAATTTGGTGGGGTTGGCCTTTATATCTCAAAACCAGCTCCAGGAAATGTAAGTTCTGATCCTTTGGATCTTTTTGTTCAGGTTGTTTCTCCTATTGAAGATACACCTGCATACAGAGCTGGTGTTCATGCAGGAGACTACATAACTAAAATTAATGATGAATCTGTAGCTGAACTTAGTATTGATGAGGTTGTTCATGAATTACGTGGGAATCCTGGAACTAATGTAATAGTTTCGATCCTGCGTGGAAAGGATATTGAATTTGAAATTACGCTTACAAGAGCAATAATTGAAATTCCTACAGTAAAAGAAGCTATGCTTCCTGGTAAAATAGCTTATTTACGAATTATTCAGTTTACTCCCTTCACTGCAGAGAGGGTAAAAGAAGCAATAAAATATTTTGATAGTAATTCATACACTTCTTTGATAATTGATGTAAGAGGGAATCCTGGAGGGCTTCTTGGTTCTGTTGCAGATATCGGAGATTTCTTTTTATCCAGTGGACCCATTGTATCTACTAAATCCAGAATTCGTAATGAAAATGAGGTTTTTAATTCTACAAGATCGGTTCTTGTTCCAAAAAATATTCCTATTGCTGTTCTTATAGATAAGGGTTCTGCATCCGCTGCAGAAATTCTGGCTGGTGCTCTTAAAGATACTGGAAGGGGAACTCTTGTTGGGGAAACCAGCTTTGGGAAGGGGTCTGTGCAAAAGGTAATGGGATTTCATGAAGGTGGTTTAAAACTGACTATTGCAAGATATTATACTCCTGCAGATATCAATATTGATAAAATAGGTATTGACCCGGATAGAGAAGTAAAAGAGAAGGAACTGAGTGAAGAGGAGACTGAATCTCTTGGGAGAATTCTAAAAGAAAACCTTGTTACTAATTTTATTGATACTCATCCTGATGCAAATAAAACTGCTCAAAGAAATTTTATCAGGGAGCTTAAACAGGATGGTATTATTCTTGAAGACCGGATATTAGAAAAATTGATTCGAAATGAATACAATATGAATTTAGACTCTCCTCCTGTTTATGATCTTGAATTTGATATAATTCTTCAGGAGGCTGTTAGAATGTTAAACACCGGGGAGATTAAAGGGCAA
>DAOVSY010000508.1 GCA_030633365.1 Spirochaetaceae bacterium
ACATCATGGGCAGAAATAACAGGTCCTGGTTATGAAGGTCAGGTACAGATGGCTAATCCTGGTTCATCAGGAACTGCATACAATGCTCTTGCAACTTTAGTACAGATCTTTGGTGAAGATGAAGCTTTTGAATATATGAAGGGCCTTGATAATAACATTACACAGTACACAAGATCAGGTTCTGCTCCTGGAAAGAATGCAAGTATTGGTGAAACAACTATTGCCATTGGTTATTCCCACGATGGTGTAAAACTTGTAGATGCTGGCTATCCTCTGGAAATTACTTTTCCATCAGAAGGAACTGGTTATGAAGTAGCTTCAATTTCTCTTATTAAGGGTGGACCTGAAGAAGAACTTGCAGCAGCAAAAAAACTTTACGACTGGGGTCTTGGTAAAACAGCAGGTGCTTTATATGCAAAAACATTTGTAGTTCCTTTTGTTGATGTTCCCCTTGCAAAGGGTGCAAAACCTGTATCATCTCTTAATGTAATAGATCAGGATGATGTATGGGCAGCTGCCAACAAAACCCGTCTTGTTGAAAAATGGAATGAGGTAATTGAGGGCGGAGAAGACAAAACAGAAGCTAAAAAATAATATTTTCTCCTTTTACCCTTCTCTTCTGTTTATCAGGAGAGAAGGGGCTTTCTATAAAAACTGTAAACATGTGCACCTGAACAGGAGGTTAGACTAAAATGGCTAACAGTAAATTAAAAAGAAGATTGAATAAGAATAGTTTTCATCAACTGACAAGTGATCCTGCATTGTTTATTGGAGTAATACTAATTCTTGCTTCTTTAATTCTGTTCATTGTTTATCCTTTGTATGCTGCAGCAAAACTAAGCCTTTCCAAGGATGGTATATTTTCCTTAAGTCAGTATCAGTATATTTTTACTCACAGTTATTATAGAAAGTCTATAATGAATTCAGTTATGCTCGGGGCCATTGTTGCAACCCTTGCAACCTTTGTAGGTTTTGTCTTTGCATTTGCAATTGCAAAAGGAGGTATTAAGGGGCAGAAATTCTTTCAGCCAATGGCTATTCTTCCCATTATCTCACCACCTTTTATGTTTGCACTTTCTGTCATACTACTTTTTGGAAGGAATGGATTAATAACAGCCAAATTGCTTCATCTGGATACAAGTGGTGTATATGGTTTAAAGGGACTTGTTATAGTTCAGGTTATAACAATGTACCCTATTGCTTATATGACTCTTGTAGGTATTCTTCAGGCAATAGATCCGGATCTTGAAACATGTGCAATGAATTTAGGTGCAAAGAGGATAAAAACTTTTTTTACTGTAACACTTCCTCTGGCATTACCAGGGATATTTGCATCCTGGCTTCTTGTTTTTGTAGGATCATTAACTGATTTTGGTAATCCTATTATTATTGGTGGCGAGTTTGATGTTCTTTCGGTCAGGGCATATCTTGAATTTACAGGGATGGGCAATCTTCCAAGGGGTGCAGCTCTTGCAATGCTCCTTCTAGTACCTACTGTTGGAGTATTTTTTATACAGAAGTATATAATTAAAAATAAGGCTTATGTCACTATAACAGGTAAGTCTTCCAGAAGAGGCTCTTCTTCAGTTACCGGTGCGGCAAAAACAGGACTTTTTATATTTGCTTTAGGTGTTTCCTTTTTTGTTTTAATGTTCTACGTAACTATTATTTCCGGAAGTTTTATTAAACTTTGGAGTGTTGACTGGTCGTTCACATTCAGACATTTTGTATATGCATGGGATGTTGGTTTTACTACTCTTAAAAATACTCTCATCCTGGCATCTATTTCGACACCAATTACAGCAGTACTTGGTATGGTAATAGCTTTTATTGTAGTTCGAAAGTCCTTTGCAGGAAAACAGATTCTGGATTTTCTTTCTATGCTTAGCTATGCAATTCCTGGAACTGCGGTTGGTATAGGTTATATTCTTGCTTTTAATAAGGCTCCATTTAAACTTTCCGGAACGGCCTTTATTTTAATTGCAGTTTATGTTTTTAGAAATGTTCCTATTGGAGTCCAGGGCGGGATTGCAGCTCTGAAACAGATATCCGGGGATATTGAAGAGTCTTCAACCAATTTAGGTGCAAGTACTGCATATACATTTAGAAAGATAACATTACCTCTTGTAAGACCGGCATTTTTTGCAGGGGCTACATTTGCCTTTGTTCGTAGTATGACAGCCATAAGTGCAATTATTTTTCTTGTTTCAGCGGGGTGGAATCATTTAACTGTTTTAATTCTTGCCCAGACAGAAATAATGCGATTGGGTGCTGCCTCTGTACTGTCATTTGCCTTAATTGTAGTGGTTATGGCATTTATATTTATAATTATGAAACTTACAGGTTTCAAACAATCCCAGATATTTGGAACCACAAAATAGCCTGGTCGGGACTTCGTCCCTGCTCGGCAATGCAACCTTGCCTGGTCGCAACTTCGTTGCTG
>DAOVSY010000138.1 GCA_030633365.1 Spirochaetaceae bacterium
GACCATTGGTATATAGTTTGCCAGGGCATGCCTTTGCCCAGTATTAGACCTGATAGCGATGGGGCAAACATAGAACCTGCGCCGTGGAAAACTGCAAGGATATTAAGAAATTTACCACTATTTTCATGGTATATATCAGTGATTGCTCCATTTGCACCTATTTCAATTCCACCTATAGCTATTCCAATCGCAAGATAAAGAGGGTAAAGGAGTATTTTGTCATGAACCAGACTCATTCCTATTACAGCGCCTGAAATAATAAGGCCTGACAATAAAAGGACATTTCTGTTTCCATATTTTCCTGCAATAAAGCCAGAGCCTATAATTGAGAGCATAAAACCGAGATAGAGCATTAGCAGAATATTACTTCCCTGAGCATAGGAAAGTTCAAACTCTTCCAGAAGAACAGGAAGAATAGGACCTTTAAGGTTATCTGCAAATCCAAAGATTAAAAATGCTAAAAAGGCTCCTATTGTAACAATAATAGCTGTTCGGTTTTTTTTCAGGGTCATATGGCCTCCGGAGTTTGAGTGTACTGGAAGGTGTGGAAATCTTCAATTAGTTTTGAGAAATAATGAATGATAGATAATGAATAATGAACAATGAATAATGAAAAACTAAAAACTAAAAACTAAAAATAAGGATTGGATAATGTATAACTATAAATTGAAAATGACAATACCTTTAAATATTAGTATACTTATAGTAATAAATTTGAATATTAGAGGTGTGGTATATGGAATATAGAAGACTTGGATCTGCTGGATTGAAAGTAAGTGCTTTATCTTATGGTTCCTGGGTTACATATGGATCCCAGGTAGATATAGATCTGGCCGTTAGTTGTATGAAGGCAGCTTATGATAATGGGGTTAATTTTTTTGATAATGCGGAAGCTTATGCTGGTGGTAAATCGGAAGAAATAATGGGACAGGCATTAAAAAAACTGGGATGGAGAAGAAGTAGTTATATTGTATCTACAAAGGTTTATTGGGGTTTAAATGACGGACCCAATGAAAAAAATACTCTTAATAGAAAATATTTAATGGAATCTATTGATGGTTCCCTGAAAAGGCTGGATATGGATCATGTAGATCTGCTCTACTGTCATCGACCTGATCCTGAGACACCAATCGAAGAAGTTGTTTTTGCCATGAGTGATATAATTGCCTCCGGAAAGGCACATTACTGGGGAACCAGTGAATGGAGTGCCGCAGAGATTATGGAAGCCTGGCAGATAGCAGAGCGCCATCATCTTAGAAAACCCCAGATGGAACAGCCACAGTATAATTTAATAACAAGAAACAGAGTTGAAAAGGAATATGCCAGATTATATGAGGATATTGGACTGGGATTAACAACATGGAGCCCTTTGGCTTCCGGTTTGTTAAGCGGAAAATATAATGATGGAATTCCAGAAGGTTCCCGTATGTCATTAAAAGGATATGAGTGGTTAAAGGATGGGGTGCTTACCCCTGATAGAATAGAATCTGTCAAGAAACTGGGTAAAATTGCTGCTGATCTGGGTGTTACAACAGCTCAACTTACATTGGCCTGGACAGCAGGGAATCCAAGAGTAAGCAGTGTAATAACCGGTGCCAGCAGACCTGAGCAGGTTGTTGAGAATATGAAGGCTTTTGAGCTTATTTCGAAACTTGATGCGGGTGCAAGAGAGGAAATAGAGGGACTGTTTGTAAGCGAATAAATAATAATGAATAATGAAAAACTAATAATGGGGGAGTAGGATTATTCCAGAGTAATTAAGATTCCTATTTTGATAAAATTACTACTGACCGATTTAATATAGAATATTAAATCAGTCAATATAAATCATTAGAAATCAATTTTCCTTTTGATAAGGAATTCCCAGTTTAGCAGGAACATTAAAGTTTTTACGGCTGATAGTTAAAATTATTGTAAGAATGTAGGGGAATGCAATAAAGAGTTCGTTTGGAAGGAAAGTTCCTCCCGAGGCCTGCATATAAATAGCAACAGCTTCAGCAAGTCCAAAAATGAGTGCCCCTACCAGAGCTCCAAGGGGATTCCAGTTCCCGAGAAAGCAGATCGCGAAAGCAATCCAGCCTCTTCCTCCTATAATTGTATTGGAGAACATTCCCAAAAAAACAACAGAATAGAAAGACCCGGCAATTGCTCCTACAAATCCAGCAATTGCAGTTACTGTAAATCTTATACGCTCAACCTTTAAACCAGCAACATCTACAGATACTGGATTCTCTCCGGTAGATCTTATAATTAGTCCTGTGGAAGTTCTAAAAAGAATAAAAAAACCAAGGGGAGCACCAATGAATGCGATATAGGTAAGAATATTTTGATTAAATAGAATTTGTCCAATACCTGGAATTCTTGATAATAATGGAATGGGTAAAGCTTTTAACGGTTCGATAGTCAATGGTAATAATGGAATACCAAATATTACCCTATGAAAAAAAGCGATAAGTCCCGCTATTAGAATATTGATAGCAATACCAGTTACAATCTGATGTTGCTTTAGATAAATTGTTATGTATCCGTACAGCATTGCTACCAAAACACCCAGAATACCTGCCAATAGAAACCCCAGGAGGTAACTTTGTGTGAGATATACTCCAACAAAGCCTCCCCAGGCTCCGATAAGAAATATTCCTTCAATAGCAATAATCATCATGCCTGCCCGTTCGGCAAACACCTCTGCAGTTGCACCCAGGAGTATCGGTGTACTCATTAACACCGCTCTCGTTAAAAGACTAATCATAATTGTGCCTCACTTTTTAGTTTCATGATTTCACGTCGTAGTTCAAGTTTTCTTCGTACATAGTATGATAAGATAACAAAAAGCATCACAAAACCCTCCATTAGCTCAATAATACTTGATGGAATACCTGAAGTTTGTCCAAGTATAGATCCTCCTACCTTCAAAGCACCAAAAAGGATTGCGCCGAAAATAATCCCAATAGGGTTTGCATTTGCCAGGATGGCAATTCCTATTCCCTCTGCGCCAATAGTTACATTAAAATCCTGTACAAGCATATGCTGAACACCATTGACCTCAGTAAAACCAGCCAGACCAGCCAGACCACCGCTTATAAGAAAGGCTAATATATAAACACGGCCAGCTCCAATACCTGCAAATTTTGCAGCAATGGGATTCATGCCGACTACACGTATTCTGTAACCTGCTGTTGTTTTGTACAGGAAAACCCAGCATAACACCGCAATTATAACTGCAAGTAAAAAACCAGTATGCAGACGGGTTCCATTTAAGAAAATAGGTATAAATACATCTTCAAGAATAGGATCAGATTGAGGATATTCATGTTTGGATTCAATTAACACTGTTCTAAGCAGGTAGTTCATAAATGCCAGAGCAATATAGACAGACATCATACTGACTAGAAAATCATTGGCATTAAATTTTGCCTTTACAAACCCTACAAACGCTCCCCAAATACCACCGGCAAACAGAGAAGCGAGAAAAATAATAATTAGAGCTATTGGACCGGGTATAATTCCTCCAATAAGATGAGAAACGGACAATGCGGCAACAGCGCCCATATAAAATTGCCCCTGGGCTCCTATATTGAAAAGACTGGCTTTGAATGTAAATGCAAAAGCCAGTGCTGTAAAGATTAAAGGAGTTGCCTTTACAAAAATATCTGCAAAGGTATATGCATCTCTAAAAAGGAAAGCAAAAAGTTTTCCAAAGGAGGTCATTGGATTCTTATCAAGGAATAACAGAAGTAGCCCACTGAGTACTATTCCGAATAAAATTGATAGAGAAGTTGTTATTATAAGATCTTTGATTTTAGGATTCATCAGTATTATTCTCCTTTTCAGGATGTTTAGCTGTAATTACTTGGTCAATATTATTCGGATTGTTTTCATCTACACCTGCCATCAGCATACCGATAGTCTCAATATTAGCATCCTCTTTATCCAGTATACGAAGCAGCTTCCCGTCGTAAAGTACCCCAATACGATCTGAGAGTGCGAAAATTTCAGATAACTCTGTGGATATTAATAAAATGCATTTTCCTTTATCCCGTTCTTCCAGAATTGTTCGATGAACGTACTCAATTGCGCCAAGATCCAATCCTCTGGTAGGTTGATCGAAGATAATGAGCTTTGTACCTATCTCAACTTCCCTTCCAAGTACTACTTTCTGTTGGTTACCTCCAGAGAGGCCTTTCATCTGCTCATCTATGCCTGAAGTTTTTATTGAATAATTATTTACAATTTTTTCAGCATGTTTATTCAGTTTTTTCCTTTTGATGAATGAGTATTTCGACCACTCTTTATGGAAGCTTGTCTTAAGCAGGAGATTTTCGCTTAAACTCATATCTAAAACTAACCCTGCTGTATGTCTGTCGGCATGAACATAACCGATGCCTGCATCTATTCGTTCTTTCACAGTCAGTGAATTTATAGCCTTTCCTTCCAGATAAATCTCACCTTCTTTTGCCGTATATAGACCGCTTATAGTTTCTCCCAATTCCTGCTGGCCGTTACCACTGACCCCTGCAATACCCAGGATTTCTCCCTTTCCAATGGAGAATGAGATCTGTCTGAGTGCATGATGCCCCTGTTTTCCTACAACAGTCAAATTTTCAACTTTAAGAGTTGTTTCTGAGAATTGCTTTTTAGTTTTCTTAAGTACTGGAATATCTTTGCCAACCATTAATTTTGACAAATCTTTATCATTGGTTTCACTCTTTAAGATATCTCCAAGAACTATTCCATTTCGCATGACAATAATTCGATCTGCAATATGCATTACTTCCTGAAGTTTATGAGTAATAAATACTACAGCATGCCCCCTGTCAACAAACTCCCTCACAAAATCCATTAGTGTTATGGCTTCCTGGGGAGTTAGAACTGCAGTTGGTTCATCCATTATCAGGAGTTCAACTTCCTGGTAAAGGGCTTTTAGAATTTCAACTTTCTGCTGAACACCTACTGGCAGATCTTTAATATATGAATTGGGATCAATGTTGAAACTATATTTATGTGATAAGCGGGAAATATTTTCTGCAAGTATTTTCTTATCTAGAAATCCTTTTTCATTTCCCAGTATAATATTTTCAAGAACAGTATGTGCGGGTATCAGTGAAAAGTGTTGTTGAATCATTCCGATTCCCAAACTCATTGCATCTTTAGGAGAGTTTATTATACAGGGTTCATTATTGATTACAAACTCGCCCTCATCTGCACGATAAAGCCCATACAGAGCTTTCATTATTGTGCTTTTCCCAGCTCCATTCTCTCCCAACAGAGCCAGAACTTCACCTTTATTAATGGTGAATGAGACATCCTTATTGGCAATAACCCGGGCAAAGTATTTACTTATGTTTCGTAATTCGATAAAGGGTTCTTTCATATCGTTTTGTTCCCTGTGGTTCAATAAATGAAGTCACCAGTCAAATGACTGGTGACAAAATGTAAATTGTAGTTAATACTATGATTATATTTAGAATGAACCTGAAAACATAGACTTAAAATCTACATTTCCGGCAATAGCGTCTTTGGTTGCTTGTTCTACAGCAGCTTTCACATCAGCACCAATTGCATCAGTATAGTATGGCAGGAAGATTCCTTCTTTGAGACCGGCCATATTAACCTTACCTTCAAGAGTTCCACCCAGATACTGTGCAACAGCCCATTTATAAAAAATTGCAAAATCGAATCCGATACTTGCAACAACGGTGCCTGGAGCAATATCATTCTGATTGCTTGAAAATCCTACAAACTTAGCTCCTTTTTCTTTCGCTGCCTGAATAGCTCCAAGACCTACCTGGTTAGCATAGAAGAAAAGCGTGTCAGCGCCATTATCAATCATGGTTTCCGCCATCTGTTTTCCAAGAGCTAAATCAGACCATGAGTTTGAATATGCTCTTACAGCATTTACTTCAAGACCTGAATTTTCCATTGCATAGGAAGCTGCTGTTGCTTCATAAACATCAAGAAGATCGATCATAGCTTTATTTGGGAATCCACCAACTGTAGCAATATTTCCGTTTTCAGTTACAAAAGAAGCAATAACACCTGCAAGGAAACTGGCTTCGTATTCCTTAGGAAAAATAGGTGCAACATTGGGTGCATTGGAAATCATACCATTAACAACGCAGAAAGTGGTATCCGGATAAGATGAAGCAATTTTGTTTGCTGCTTCATCAAATTGGGTACCTGCAGCCAATATCAGATCATAACCTCTTTCCGCATAGTTTCGGAATGTAGATTCATAATCGCTTGCCTGTACATTCTCGATGTACTCAATATTTGTTCCCAGTTCTTCATTACAGGCTACGAGACCACTGTAGTTAGTAGCGTTCCAGCTCTGATCATTGATTGGGCCTGGAAGCATGAGTACCATTTTGTAATCAGAAGCTTTTGTTTTTTCAACTGCAGAGCTTTCTTTTGCTCCTCCGGCAAAAAGTGCGCTTACACTAATAATACTAATCAGTGCAATAATACTAATTGTTTTTTTCATAAAAACCATCCTTTAAATTAGTTAAAATGTAGATATTAGAATTATCTAACATAATATTAATTTTGTCAAATTAATTCGGATTTTTATAGTATAATCAAATATTCTATTAATATTTTAACATATATGTAAATAATAGATTGATATAGTTAGCTTTGCTCCATATTTTGTTTTATGCAAAAAATTGTATATAATAAAATTCTTCTTCTTATTTTTTTGAGGAAACAATCTGTTTATTAACCGGTTCACCTGGGTAATTAACTCATTCAGTTCCTGTTTAACCCTGTTCATCTATTTTTTATTGTAGTGAAGCTCTTATCCCTCTAAAATGACCTATCGCATTTTTTGGAGGTTATTATGATGAAAAAACGTTTTTTTGTTGTGCTGTTAATGGTAATGGCTATTTTTGCCTTTGCTGCTGGTTCGGCTGAAGAGGTGGAAACAGAAACACCCGACGCTGGTCATGGTGAAACTGAAATAGTTGTATACAGTACAATTTTCGCTGAATACGCAGAAGCTATGAAGGCCGGTTTTGAAGCCAGCCATCCTGGTGTAACTGTTCATGTTCTCAATCCTGGTGGAACCGAAGCAATGTTCAAGAAACTTGAATCTGAAGCTGGTAATCCTCAGGCAGATGTAGTTCATGCCGGATCTATGATTAACTATCAGCATGCTATTACTTTGGACCTGCTTGAACCTTATGCTCCTCAAGCTCCTGGTTTTGAATCTTCCCTTGCAGTTGGATCGAGTCAGCTCGAACTGAGTCATCCTGAAAACTATTACCATGTATGGTCATTGATGTTTACAGGTATTATGTACAATCAGCAGGTTCTTGACCGATATAATCTGCCTGTACCAAAAACTTATCAGGATCTTACTAATCCGGTTTACAAGGACCAGATAATAAGTGCAAATCCACTTAAATCTTCAACTGCCAGTTCCAATGTTATGACTATGATTCAGATTTATGGTGATGAAGCTCCTGCTCTATGGGATGGAATTAATGAAAACCTGCTTTACTACTCCAGTTCCAGTTCAAGAATTTATACTCTTGTTAAAAAGGGTGAGTTTGCTCTTGC
>DAOVSY010000587.1 GCA_030633365.1 Spirochaetaceae bacterium
AAAAGTCAAAGGAAGTTGCACAGCGGATAAGGGAACTTCTTGAAGAAAAATTCCCTGAAGTAACTGAACCTCTTATTAGTATTAAAGATGGCCTTCCCCAGGTAGAAATAATGATTGACAGAAATATGCTCTACTCATTCGGTCTTAATATATATTCTGTAGGCCAGGAAATTAAGGCCAGCATCGATGGTATGGTAGCATCACGATACAGGGACAGAGGTTCTGAATATGATATTATTATTATTCTGGATGAAGAGGATAGAAATGATCTTCCTGATCTGGATAAAATTTTTGTAATGAATCCTTCCGGACAAAGAATTGCTCTTGCAAGTTTTGCCAAATATGAAAAAACAATGGGCCCTGTCTCTATTATAAGAGAAAATCAAACCAGAACTGTTCATGTAACTGCAGGGAATAAACCCGGAACATCATTAAATGAAATTTCTGTCAAAATAGAAAAAATGATAAGAGAAGAAATACCAGCAGAAGAGGGTCTTATAATTGAGTTTTCAGGAGACTTTGCTTATTTAATGAAATACGGAATTAAACTTATAATTATAATGCTTGTTTCCATATTCCTTGTATTTGGGGTAATGGCAAGCCAGTTTGAGTCTTTTCTGGATCCTATTATAATTCTCTTTACCATACCCCTTTCGCTTATTGGGGTGGTTCTTATATACATAGCAACTGGAGAGATGTTTAATATCCTTACAGCTGTAGGTTTAATAATGTTATCCGGAATTATAGTTAACAATGGAATTGTGCTTGTAGACTACACAAATCTTCTTAGAAAAAGAGGAAGATCTATTACTGAAGCCTGTATAGAAGCAGGAGGGAACAGACTAAGACCTATTCTAATGACTACACTAACAACAGTTCTTGGGCTTATCCCTATGGCTTTCTTTCCGGGAGAAGCTGCTGCCCTGGTAAATCCTATAGGAAAAACTGTAGTTGGAGGGCTTACATTCGGTTCAATACTAACTCTGTTCCTTGTTCCTGTTGTATATTCAATTTTTAATGAGGCAAGTGAAAAGCGAGCTATAAAAAAAGAAATTAAAAAAATGAAACGCCGAAAAGAAAGGATATTACCTGTATCCGAGGGAACAAACAATGAGAAGAATTGAAATAATTGCCAATAGATCAATACAGGAAGATATGCTGGATGCTTTTGAAAAGGCTGATATTGTAAAACACTATACTCTTATTCCTATTGTCCTTGGGGTTGGTAATTCCGGCCCCAGGATGGGAGACCATATATGGCCTGAAGAGAATTTTAGTATAACTATATACTGTGATGAGCAGGAAGCTGAAAAAATAAAGAGTGTAATATCTGAATTAAAGGCCTTTTTTACCAGTGAAGGGATAAAACTTTTTGAATTGTTTTAAAAACACTATTGAGTTTTTGGAGTTTCAGCCTATAATTAGAGTATGGGTAAATCTAAAACTTTAAACACCGGAGCTGATGAGCTCCTAAAAACAATATTTCAATATGTAGTAAAAATAGCAAATGAAAGAGACGTAGATAAACTTCTGGTTAATTTAGCTGATATGGGTAGAGATTTAGTATCTGCCGACAGATGTACAGTATGGCTAATAGATAGGAAAAACGAAAAAATATGGAGCAAAGTTGCCCATGGTATAGATAAAATAGAAATACCCCTTTCAAAAGGAATTGCAGGTTATGTGGCTGAAACTGGTGAACACCTTGTAATTAATGATGCTTACAAAGATGATCGTTTTGATCAGCAGGTTGATATTGCTACAGGTTACCTTACAAGAAATATCCTTGCTCTTCCTGTTCAA
>DAOVSY010000407.1 GCA_030633365.1 Spirochaetaceae bacterium
CTACAGCTTTATTTAATGTCACAAGAAACTCATCCAATGGTTTCTTATGAATCTTTGCCGCTCTTTCAACTGATAAAAATCTTGTAATGATACGGCGTAAAGAGTATTTACCTACGCTTTCAATACCCATTGCTTCCATTACATCTTCAATATCTCCATAGGTCTCCAGGATATCGAATACTCTTGTGTCTTTTGTAATTGTCATAATTATCTCCTTTGGTTGCATAGGCGAGCAGCAACGGTTGCATTGCCGAGCAGGGACAAAGTCCCGACCAGGCAAACTTGTTTGCGACCAGCCTTTGGTTTTTATCGTTATTGTTTGGTATAAAGAAAAGTCGCGATAAATCGCAACCCTACCGGATCACCTCAAATTGACCCATCATGCCGTCATCCTCATGTTCCAGGAAATGACAATGATACATGTAAAGGCCTGTATAATCTTCAAATTTTGTTATAAACCGAACCGTTTCACCTGGCCAGAGTAGAACTGTATCTTTCCAACCCGCCTCGGCCGGGGACGGAGGAACGCCATTTCTATCCAGTATCTGAAATTGTACATCATGAATATGAAATGAATGGGGAATCTGCATCATTCCCATGGGTCTGTTATATATTTCCCATATCTCAGTATCCCCAAGTTTTACAATCTCATCTATTCTGGACATATCCATTTTTTTGCCATTTATAAAAAAACTGCCCATACCTGTCTGCATAATAAACCGTCTTGTTATATCTGCTTCAGATTCAGGAATTTTTACAATAGTATTTAATTTGTTAGGAATGGTCTTATTTGATGGAACAGAATTATTCTTAACTATAAACTTCAAAGCTTCAAAATCTCTGCCATTATAAATCTCAACCTTTAAGAACAGTTCTTTTAATTTGGTAAAATCAACAATTATCTCTGCTCTTTCACCAGGAGAAAGAACCTTATATTCCAGTTCTACTGCTTTTTCCAGAAAGCCTCCATCTGTGGCTATCTGATTAAATGCACTCCCATCGCTCAAACTGATTCTATACAAACTGGAATTGGATCCATTTAATATTCTGAAACGAACAAGAGAATCGGGAACTTCAAGATAAGGTTTAACAGATCCATTTATTGTTATTGTATTTCCAATAAGCCCATGCATTATATCTGATCTTGAGGGTCTGTAGGCAAATGTCCCATCATCATAAAACCTCCTATCCTGTATTATAAGAGGAATATCATCTACACCATATTCGTTTGGAATATTAAGATTTGCTGAATTATCATCATCAATAATAAACATACCTGCAAGACCTCTATAAACCTGTTCTGCTGTAGTTCCCATAACATGAGGATGATACCATAAAGTAGCTGCCTCCTGGTTTACTGTAAACACAGGATTCCAGATTTCTCCAGGCTGAACAATCTGATGAGGGCCTCCATCAAATTCTCCAGGAATATGAAGACCATGCCAATGAACAGTTGTAGGTTCATTAAGAGTATTGTTAACTTTAATGCTTACCTTCTGGCCTTTCTTAACACGGATAGTAGGGCCAAGATAGTCTCCATTAAAACCAAGTGTTGGAGTTACTTTATCTCCAAAAAATGCAACTTCCCCGGTTTGTACTGTAAGGTTATAAATTGAAATACCCCGCCTGTCTTCCTCAGATTCTAAAACAGGAGGTATAAAAAGTTCTGTTGTAAAAGGGGGTATTACTCCCTGGGCAAAAATACCAAAGGGTAAAACAACTAAAATCAGGCACACAGATAAAAAATGTTTCATAGGACAAAGATTATAAACTATAGTATTTTTGTCAAGTATTATTTTAATTCATTCTCAAAAAATTCCCTAAAAACCAATAACCCGGTCATCATTGCAGGGAATCCTGCTGTGGAAGCAGTTAATAGAATTGCATGTTCTATTTCTTCCAGGCTGCATCCTGAACGCTGAGCTTTTTGTATGTGGGTACGAAGAGCTAGTTCATGCCCTCCGGCAGTAGAAACACCTATTTTTATTAACCATCTGGTTTTATCATCCAATGGACCTCCCTGATTGTGGAGTAATTTTCCAAAGTCCTCGTAGGCACCGGCAATTTCTTTATGCCGTTTTATAAAAAAACCAAAATTATCTTCTTTTTTACCCATTTATCCTACTCCTTTAAAATATGAAGATTCGATGATATTAATACCAGCCTGCTTCATTTCAATCTCTTTTTCGAGTGCATATCCAACTGGTAAATCAATAGATCGAGTTAAATCTATTATAACATATGTTTCAAACCCGTGTTTTACAGAGTCCATGGCACTATAAAAAACACACCAGTCAAAAGCCAGTCCACAGATAAATACTTTTTGTATGCTATGATCTGTAAAATAACCCTTAAGTCCGGTTGGTGTTTTCCTGTCATTCTCAAAAAAAGCAGAATAGGAATCCAAATCTGCATTTCTCCCTTTTCTAATTATTAAATCAGACTTATCTATATCTAAATTTGAATGAAAATCAGCTCCTGTAGTCCCTTCTACGCAATGATCAGGCCAAAGAGTGACATTACGACCCATAACTTCCTTAATACTAAATGAATCAAGATTATGTGTAGAAGCAAAGGATATGTGAGAAAGAGGATGCCAGTCAGAAGTAAGTACAATTTTTCTAAATAGTTCCCCCTCCCCGGGAGTAGAATTATCTATCAGCTTATTTATACCATTAATAATTTCATCTCCACCAATTACAGGAAGAGATCCTCCGGGACAAAAATCCACCTGAAGGTCAACAATAATCAAAGCTCCGGTTTTAAAATTATTCATACATTAAATATACAATTCTTATTAAACTGTTACCAGCCACTTCAATTTATTTTAATGGAAAATAATTCTTAATATTATGAAAGTTTTTATTAAACAAAATACTATGCAATTGTATTAAAGGGAGTGACAAAATTACACTATTACTATATGTTAAAATTGAATTTTACTTATAAAATCTTACCTGGGAATATATTATCTGGAGACACATATGCCAACAGTAATGGTTGTTGATGATGAAGAATTAGTCAGAAATATGATTTGCAAAAGCCTTAAAACAACAGGATATAATGTCCTTACAGCTGAAAATGGTAAACAGGCGATGGAGTTTGTGGAAAAACAGAAAATAGACCTAATAATTGCAGACCTGGTAATGCCTGAAAAAGGTGGACTTGAATTGATA
>DAOVSY010000253.1 GCA_030633365.1 Spirochaetaceae bacterium
ATGGGATATTTTTCTGCCCAGGAATTTGATAATAATGTCCTTAAGTGGCTTGAAAGTAAAAATGCACGAAATTTATACTCTAATAATAACGATATATTCTAAGGTGGACAATGAAACAAGAAACTGTGACAATAAAAAACAGAGCGGGTATTCATGCCAGACCTTCAGCTCTTATAGTTAAAACTGCAAATGATTTTGAATCTGATATTTTTCTTGAATTGGATGATATGAAAATTAATGCAAAATCAATTATGGGTATTATTACCCTTGGAGCAAACTATAAATCTATCATTCAGATTATAGCTGAAGGAGAGGATGAAGAAGCAGCAGTTGCAGCCATAGCCAGACTTTTTGAAAATAGATTTGAGGAAGAATAATATAGAATAATGGGCAGCTATAAAAATACAAAATCTGCTTATGCCGGACTCATCAGTATTATATCAATCTATATATTATTAATTATACTTATTCTTATATTTGCAAGTAAGGTTCTATTGGAAATATCTTCAAATGGTTCCTTTACAAGCCTTACATTCATTCCTCTTGCAATGGTTTTACCAATATTTTTAATAGCTACAATTATCTTTAATATTCTAAAGTTAATCAGACAAAGAAGAAAAAAACAACCAGGTTCCAACTTTAAAACCAAACTACTAATTTTCTTTACATTTATTACAATATTATCCTCTATTCCACAGGGTATTCTTGCAGTAAGCTTTATTAATACTGCACTTAAATCATGGTTTTCATCCGGAACAGAGGAAGCCTTAAAAGGTGGACTGGACATTGCCATAGAATATAACAGATTATCTATGGAAAATATTGCTGGATTTAGAGATAGTATTATTTTTGAAAATATTATTTTAAATTCTGATTTTTCACCAGACAGAATATGGAAAAATATAAGGGGATCCTCCCCTGCTATAAGCAGTATTACACTATTTGATTCAAATGGAGTTGAAATATTTTCCAGATCTAAAGAAAACATACATATTAACGTAAATCTTTTTAATCTTGAAGATGGTGTTGTTACAAGGTCTAAAGAAGGGAATTTAAGCATACTAAAAACAAGAAAAGACTTCCTTCAGGGAAAAGGGAATGTCTATGCTGTTTTAACCATTTTATTACCTGAAAATTTTGATCAAAATGCAAAAAAAATAACTGATACTTTAAAACTCTTTACTAAAAATAGAGAATTTCAGGATACTTTCTTTTGGATTATCATACTTTTCTATATTTACTTTTCACTGCCTATAATATTATTGGCAATCCTGACAAGTTTTCTTTTAAGTGAAGAGATAATTCAGCCAATTGCATATTTAGAGAATGCAATTAATAAAGTAGTACAGGGTGATTATTCCTACAGGATTCTTCCACATTCAAAAGACGATTTAGGCAATCTTGTAAATTCATTTAATGATATGGTATCAGAACTGGAATTATCAAGAAATAATTATGTACACACAGAAAAAGTGACCGCCTGGCAGGAAATTGCTCAGCGAATGGCCCATGAAATTAAAAACCCCCTGACACCAATTAAATTATCAGCTCAAAGAATTTTGAAAAAGTATAAAACTGATCCGGAATCAATTGAGTCTATACTGGAACCTGCAGTTGATGCTATAATTGGCGAAGTAGAAAATTTGACCCAATTACTTTCTCAGTTCAAAGATTTTGCAAAAATGCCTTCTCCAATAAAAGAAAGTATTCAATTGAAATCTTTGGTTACAGAAGCTTCATTGTTATACTCAGAATCCTCTTCACGTATAACTTTGAACCTTGATGATCTGGAAGATACAGAACTAAAAGGAGATCGGGGTCAACTGCAAAGAGTATTCTCAAATCTGATAAGTAATTCATTTGAAGCAATTTCTGATACTGGAACAGTAGTTATAAGATCAGAAATTAATAGAAAAGGTAAAAAATATTACTGCAGAATTATGATAACAGATACCGGAACAGGAATAGAGCCTGAAATGAAAAAGCTTGTATTTAATCCCTATTTTACAACAAAAGAGGGAGGAACTGGTCTTGGATTACCTATTGTAGAAAGAATTGTAACAGATCATAAAGGTATTATTTGGTATGAAACTGAAAGAGAAGTGGGAACAACCTTTTTTATTGAACTCCCTTTGGAGGATGGAAAATGAGTAAAATTCTTATAATAGATGATGAACCCGGTATTAGAACTGTTTTATCAGATATAATTAAAGATGAAAATCATCAGGTATTGACTGGAGGAGATGGTTTTGAGGGCTTAGCTATTCTTAAAGAAGAATCTATAGATCTTGTTATTCTGGATGTATGGCTTCCTAATATGGGAGGAATTGATGTCCTGAAAGAAATAAAAAAAGAATACCCTAATATTGAAGTTATAATGATTTCAGGTCATGCAAATATTGATATTGCCGTCAAGGCTGTAAAATTAGGAGCTTTTGATTTTCTTGAAAAACCTCTTTCTTTGGATAAGATAATAAATCTCATAAAAAATGCTCTAAAACTGGAAGAATTAAAAAAGGAAAATACAAACCTTAAAAATTCGATGTTTATGGAGGATCGGATGATAGGTTCTTCTGAACAGATGAAAGCAATATGGACTAGAATAAATCAGAGTGCCCCAACGGATGCTAAAATTTTGATAACCGGCGAGAATGGAACAGGAAAAGAACTTATTGCCAGAGAAATTCACAAAAACAGTAACAGATCTTCTAAACCTTTTATTGAGGTCAACTGTGCAGCTATACCGGATACTTTAATAGAAAGTGAATTATTTGGCCATGAAAAAGGAGCTTTTACATCTGCAGTGGCCCGTCGCAAAGGTAAATTTGAGATGGCCCATGGTGGAACTCTTTTTCTCGATGAAATAGCTGATATGTCACTGAATGCACAGGCAAAGGTACTTAGGGCAATACAGGAACTTAGGTTTGAAAGAATTGGCGGTGAAAAATCTATTACTGTAGATATCCGGCTTATAACTGCTACAAATAAGGATATTGCTGCAGAGGTAAAAGCTGGTCGTTTCAGGGAAGATCTTTTTTATAGGCTAAATGTTGTTCCAATAAATGCTCCGGAACTAAAAGAACGAATTACAGATATTAAAGAATTAATACAATATTTTATGGAAAAATTTAAATCTACTAATGACAATACAAGTAAATCTATTTCCAGTGAAGGCCTGGAAATTCTAACTAAATATAAGTGGCCTGGTAATATAAGGGAATTGAAAAATTTTGTAGAAAGAGTTAATATAATGACTGATGAAACAATTATTTCTGTTGATACTGTAAAGTATTATCTTCAGGAAGATATTAATACTAAATCAACAACAGATAATGCATACTCTAATTTAAAACTTAATGAAGCAAAAGATAAATTTGAAAAGCAGTTTCTGACGCAAAAACTAGAGGAAAGTAGTTATAATATTTCCCGTGCTGCTGAAATTCTTGGTATCTATCCAAGCAATTTACATGGGAAAATTAAGAAATTTGGGATAGAAATTATAAAGTGAAAGATATAACTAAAAGACAGGAAGAAGTTCTCAATTTTATAAAAGGATTTATCAATTCCAATAAATATCCTCCAACAATGAGAGAAATAGCATCCAATTTTAGCATAACTGCTAACGGAGCATATGATCATGTAAAAGCTCTGGAAAAAAAGGGTAGAATCCATTGTGATGTTAGCCGTTCCAGAGCTATTGGGATTATTACAAAGGAAGAAGGAAAAGAAGAAATTATAGATGTCCCCCTGCTTGGAAGTGTTGCGGCAGGTATTCCTCTTTTATCTGAAGAAAATTTTGATGGATTTATTAAAATCGCAGCTTCAAACCTTAGTCTGGGAACCCATTTTGCACTTACAGTAACGGGTGACAGCATGCAGGATATAGGTATAATGGATGGTGATACTGCAATTATGGTTTATAAACAAACAGCGGAAAATGGAGATATTATTGTTGCTATGGTAAATGATGAAGCTGTTACATTAAAAAGATTTTTTAAAGAAAAAAATCGAATTAAACTTAAGGCAGAAAATCCTGTCTATCCACCAATATACTCCCAAAATGTCAGGATCCTGGGGAAACTACAGTACCTGATAAGAAGCTATGAATAACCCTGAACCTGTATACCTCTTTTTGGGGCCGGAAATTGGTATAAAAACCGATGAAATACGTAAGATTCAGGATACTTTCAAAAAACAATCCGGTGAAAGTCCTGAGCTTCATAAATTTTATCCTTATGATACTTCAATTGGAGAAGTTACTTCCCTAATGAAAAACGGGGCTCTTTTTTCCAACTATAAATTTGTTACATTCATGAATGTTGAAGAATTAAAAAAAGATAGTATTGCAGAACTTATTTCATATCTTAAATCACCAGGTTCTGATTGTACTCTTTTCCTCCTGTCTGAGAAGACATCTATTGATAAAAAAATTACAAATGCTATTCCTAAACAATCAGTACGTATTTTTTGGGAACTTTTTGAGAATCAAAAAAAATCATGGATTTCTAATTTCTTTAGAAACGAAAAAATTGAAATATCAGGCGATGCAATTGAAATGATATTGGAGATGGTAGAAAACAATACAAATGATATGAGAAATGCCTGCAGTAAATTATCAATATTTTTTGGAGAGAACTCCCGAATAGAAGAAGAAGACATTGAACATTTTATTTACCATAGTAAAGAAGAAAATGTATTTACTCTTTTTAAAAAAATTGCTGCAGCAGATTTTTCCTCTTCGGTTGAGATTCTCCATAAAATTGCTCTATCAGGAGAAGGATCTCCAGTTCAATTAATTAGCGGTCTGCAATGGCAGTTTAGAAAATTACTAAACCTGTCCCAGCTATTTGCAAAACGATACAGCAGAGAAGAGGCATTGTCAAAAGCTCAAATTAGGGGAAAAAGAAATCAACAGACATACATAGATGGTTTAAAAAGCTATTC
>DAOVSY010000165.1 GCA_030633365.1 Spirochaetaceae bacterium
AAAAGAAGAATATCTGGATGAGATAATATCCAGAAAAGGAATGGGCAAACCTTTGCAGAAGAATCATCGGGAAGAAGTTTGGGAGTCAAAAATTAAAATTGAGTCCCTCCCTGGTCCAGGATACACCCGTTCTTCTACAGCAGTTCGAATTAAACGATATCTGGAAAATACAGCAGCTAATGACAAAATCAAAGATACAGACTATCTGTTTATAGATGAATCACAGGATATGTTACCTGTGGAATTGGAAGTACTTAAAAAATTAACCACCCATGCAGTTATTCTTGCTGGAGACGGCGATCAGTCAATCTACCAGGCACGGTCTCCTTATTCCAGAGGAGGTTTTCAACTTAGAGGTAATACAAGAGTTCTGCATACAAATTTTCGTAATACAATACCTATTCACAAATTTGCTGAAACTTTTCGAAAGAAATCTTTAAAAGAAGCCGGAGGGGAACTTACTGATGACTCTGCAGCTTTCAGAGAAGGACCTTCTCCTGAGATATATATACCTAAAAAAGATCAACATCTTTCACAACTGCTTATACAGAAAGTAAAGGTATTTATTGAAGAGATTGGATACACACCGGAAAATATTGCTATTTTAATTCCATCTGTAAAGGTAAAAAGCCGTATAGAAGATGGTTTGCTAAAAGCAGGGTATAGTTCTGTCTGGATTAAAGATGATGAATTTAATTTTAGACAGGAAGGTGTTGTCAGATTATGCCCAATTCATTCCAGTAAGGGGCTGGATTTTCCTGTTGTAATGCTTTATTTACCATTTTTATATCCTCCAAAAAATGAAGAGGAAGAAAAAAAGCAGAGAAACCTTCTTTATGTTGCCTGTACAAGAGCAATGGATAATCTTAATATTTTTGTAGATCCTGGAAAGAACCCAGTGTTAAATGATTTAGTTGAAAGTTTTGAATAATATAAAACCTTTAAAAATTATACTTGTTCAACCTTCAGTGGAAGATTTTTATTTTACTCCACACAGAAGCTCCTCATTGGGATTATATACTCTTGCTGCATTCTGGGAGTCTAAAGGCCATAGATGTCAGGTGATAAACTGTACAATGGAAAAGCCTTTAAAAAAACAGATTTGTCTTCCCAAAAGTTTAACCTATCTTAATCCTTATCTGTTAAAACAAAATAAAGATATGCAGGGCAGCTCATGGTTTAGTCAATATTACAGATTTGGTCCCTCTATTGAAAATTGTGTTGATAATGTATTGGAATATAAACCTGATGTTATTGCTGTTTCATGTTTTGCCTGGAGTTATTCTGATAATACAAGGATGCTTTTGGAGAAATTACAGGAAATAAGGAATAAAAATTCCTCCTCATTTGTGTTGGTTGCAGGAGGACCGGGAGTAACTGTAATGCCCGAATATTTTACATCTTATGCTGATCTTGTTGTTGAAGGAGAGGGAGAAGATGCTATTAGTTCAATAGAAGAACTAGCCAATAATTTTTCTGCACAAAAAGATTATCTATCCGAAGGTAAAATATTAAACCTGGAATATAGAGGAGAATTACCTTTTGTATATAACATTAAAAACAGGAGAAACAGTAGTTTTACTGTATCAACCATTATAAGCCGGGGATGCCCAAAAAGGTGCAGTTTTTGTGCCAATTATCTTGTTTTTGGAAGATCTTTAAGAAAGGTTCCTTTGGTAAACTTAAAAAAAGGAATGGACTCTCTTATAGATAAAATTATAGATAAGAAAAATCAACACCAGGAAAAAATAAAACTTCATATAAATTTTGAAGATGACAATATTTTATTTTACAAGGAATATTTTCTTGAAATACTTAACTACATTAATGAACAATGTAAAAAAAATAGCATAGACTTTTCTTTTACAACAGAAAACGGAATGGACTATATTTTGCTTGATACCAAACTACTGGACAAATTCTATAGTTTAAATCTTTCACAATTAAACATATCTATGGCTTCAATGGATAATGATCAGCTTAAGTCTGCCAAAAGATCAGGGGATTTAACAAAACTGGAATCTATTCTTGAAAAAAGTGCAGAACTTAATATCCCGGCTGTTACCTATTTTATCTGCGGGTTAAGTGGAGATACAGCTAATAAAACAGTACAGACAATAAACTACCTTCACAGTCTTAATACTTCCATTGGAATATCTCATTACTATCCTGTTCCTGGATTATTTGACTGGCAGAATAAAAATATATTTTTAGAAAATCCACAGGCTCTCTGCAGAGGATCATCTGCATATCCATGGAATAATAGTCTTAGTACAAAAGAACTAATTACTGCTTTTCGCCTTGCAAGAACATCAAACTATATTAAAACATCAAACATAGACCAAAAACATATAGATGAGCTGAAGGTAAAACTTTTAAAAGACAGTACTATGAACAATAAAATGGTTAATACTTTCTTTGCCTACCTGGCTTCCAGTTGATCCTCAAACCAGGTAAACATCGCTTTTATTCTGTTGTAAAAGGATTCTTTTTTAGATTTTGCAAGACCTAAAAAAGTGGATGTTTCTGCAGTGCTGACTCCATAGAACAAAAGACCATCATCAATGGCAGTAACAAAAAGACTAACACTCATATTGCCCTTATTAACCATTGGAATAAATGAATATTTCATTTTTGTTTCATTGACAATATTGATCCAAATTGTACTACCGTCATACTTATATACTGCCTTATATAAATTTTTACCAAAAGTTTTGTCGGTTTGAAGAAGATAACGGTTTAAAATAGCAGGAATTGTTTTATATACAGGATCATCTATGGGATCTGTACTATCCATATTTTTAACTGCAAAACTTTCGGTATAAAGAGTTCTCATTTTTTTTCTGGATTGAGAGTAGTATTCAATCCCTTTCATTGTTTTAACGGATAAAAGTGTGTTGTAAACAGAAAGCATAGATGTATTATCTTTTATAATAAGATCACTGTATTTTAATAAAAAAAGAGATTCTACCCCTATTGTAACATCCAGTTTAGATATTTTTTCCAATAGATCGCTTTTATAATCTGTAGGGAATATATATGACGGTAGCTCTTCATCAAAGAAATATCTGCTAATTTCTCCATCTGAGTAAAGTAAACCTTTTTCTGCAGGAGAAAGAAAGTCTATTATATTTTCTGCAGCACTAATGTTGAATATGCTGATAAAAAGTAGTAATAAAATGCCTGTTAATTTTTTCATTCCCCTAATATAGCCCATTAAAATAGAGATGACAATCTTGTGAGCAGTTTAAAAGTATGTTAAGTTTCAAAGATGAACAAAATAAAAGAAAATTATGACCATATACTTGAAAATGTTAAAAAAGCACAAGAAAAATCCGGAAGAAAAAATGATGTCGTCCGAGTAATGGCTGTTACAAAAACAAAGAGTATAGATATTGTTGAATCAGCTTATTCTGCCGGATTCAGACTTTTTGGAGAAAATAGAATACAGGAAGCAGGTGAAAAGTTCTCAGACTTTCACAAAGATGCCCAGCTGCATATAATTGGTCATCTACAATCAAATAAAGTTAAAAAAGCTGTAGAAATATCTTCCTGTATACAGTCTGTAGACAGACTTAAGATTGCTAAAATGATAGATAAATTCTGTATTGAATTTTCAAAAACTATCGAAGTATATCTCGAATACAATACATCCGGAGAAGAATCCAAGAGTGGATTTGTTAATGAAGAAGACTTTTTCCAGACCCTGGAAGAAATAATTAAAATGGAAAATATTCAAATAAAAGGTTTAATGACTATTGGTCCTTTAAGTAATAATGAATCTGCCATTCGTAAGTCTTTTACATATCTTAGAAATCTAAGGGATAAAGCAAATGCTAAATACCCTGATGCAGGTATTACAGGGTTATCTATGGGGATGTCCGGGGATTATGAAATTGCTGTGGAAGAGGGGGCAACTTTAATACGTGTTGGAACTGCTTTGTTTGGAGAACGTTACTAGTAATGCGAAATCTTTCTTATATTATTATTCTTTTTTTAATATTCTCTGTTTTACCTGTAATGGGAGAAGGTCTACCTGATTATGAACCATATGAAGAAGATGAATTCCCCGGGTGGGCTTTAAATCTAAGAAGGGGAGAGGTTATTTTTTTTGGAACAATTCCATTTACATTTTTTATTTCCAATTTATCCTATGACATATATCAATATGCATCCAACAATTTTGATTCAAATTTTGCTCCTGCACTTTTTGGTAATACTACTCCTCCTATATTAACAAATACTGAGAAGTTGCAAATTATTGCAGTATCAGTTTCCCTGTCAGGAATTCTTACCATTGTTGATTATCTGCTGGGAGAACCCTGGAATGACTAGGGATATTTCAGAAATATTTACTGTTGATATTAAAGAAGGACTTAGAGCTGATCGCTATTTGGCTGACCACTTAAATATTTTTACCAGAAGCCAGATTAAAAATCGAAATGTAAAAATTTTGTTAAATAAAAAAGAGATTAAGCTTAGTAAAATTCTTAATAACGGAGATGTAATTACAGTTGAGTATGATAATCCTGAAGCTCTGGAGCTAAATCCGGAAAAGATGTATTTAGATATTATTTATGAAGATAAAGATTCTATCGTATTAAATAAACCCCAGGGGATGGTTGTTCATCCTGGAGCTGGAAATTATACCGGTACTCTTGTTCATGGGCTTTTGTATCATTGTAATGAAATGGCAGAAACGTTTTCTGATGAAGATTTTAGACCGGGAATTGTTCACCGGCTGGACAAAGATACTTCCGGTGTAATTATATCAGCAAAAAATCCGGAATCCCTTGAATTTTTGGCATCCCAGTTTAGAAATAAAACTACAAAAAAATATTATCTTGCCATAGTAAAAGGCGTACCTGTCAAATCTGAGGGAATTATTGAAACCAATATAGCACGGGATATAACAAATAGAAAAAAGTTTACAGTATCAGATACCAGAGGAAAAAAGGCTTTTAGCCGGTATAAAGTAATAGAATCCTGGAATAATTTAAGTTTAGTACTAATGGGCCTGGAAACAGGCCGCACCCATCAGTTAAGAGTTCACATGCTCCATTTAGGTAATTCTATTTTGGGTGACCCTATATACGGTCGTAAATCAGGATTATTCCCGGAGAGCACTTTAATGCTCCATGCTTTTGAGCTTTCGATCTGCCTGCCATCATTAATAAATAAAGAAAGTACAACTATAAGTAAGTTCAGAGCGCCTGTTCCTGCACGTTTTCTTGATATAATTAAAAAGTTAAGTAAGTCACCGGAAGAAACTCTTAATCTTATAGAAAAAGCTCTGGGTTAAAGTCCCGTTCTGCTTTAATAGTGGATGGAGGACCATGACTTGGAAATACAAGTGTACAGTCATCCATATCGTTTATCCCTTCGGAAATAGATTTACTTATTGCTGATATTGTTTCCTTATTCTCCTCTTCTCCAATACTCCCTGCTCCAAGAGTATCTCCTGTAAAAAGCATTTCTCCAATTTTATAGACAAGAGAATCTTTTGTGTGGCCGGAAAATTCAATAACTTTTACTTCTATTCCGGATAGGTTTATAGTACTGTCCGGAGAAATTATATTAGAATTATATCCAAGAATGCTGTCAGTTGAACTGTAAATTTCAGCATCGTATATTTTTAAGAGTGTTCTTATCCCACCTACATGAGGTTTGTGATTATGAGTAATTAATATATGTTTTATATAAAAATCATTATTTTCTATTAGGTTTAATAGTTTTATATTCATTTCCCCTGGATCAATAACTATTGCATCTCCTCCATTATCCGGGCCTATGAGATAGGAATTTGAAAATCCTGTAAGAGAAAAATTTATAAAACAACGCATATCTACCTGTCCCTGTTAAAAAAAGCTTCTTCATAGTTTGAATACTTAAAACTTACATTTGATCTTGAGGATTTATAAAAATCAGTTTTTTTAAGATTACATTCTACAAAAGTAATATTTTCCAGTTTTGATGAAGTAAATGTCGAATAATAAAGATCAGAATCATTAAAAGAGCATTCTTTTGAAATAATTCCGTTAAAATTGGAATTAACAATATTTGAATCAATAAAATCACAGTCGGAAAAAGTTGAACCCGCGAAATTTGTATATTTAATAGTAGTATCGTTAAATTTACAATTTTTAAATGTTGAATATTGAAACAAAGAAAATAAAATACTGGATCCTGTAAAATCAATATTTGTAAATGTGCTGTTAGAAAAATTAGCTACAATTATCATCTTGTCTTTTAATTCAATGGAATCAAGAATAATAGTTGAATTATTGCAATTCCTTATCATCTCTGTTTTTTGTAATTCAAGGGTAATTGATTTTATTAATTCCTCTCTCTCCTCTGTATGTTGAAGACATTTCCCTCTATCATTTAAAGCAAAAAAGTTACAGTTATTTTCTGAGCATTTTATATGTGAATACATCCTCACAGATTATCATTTATACAGTATCTGTCAAGGAGTTAAAGCAAATTATATCAATCAGAGCTTTTTTCGATGTAACACATTTTGAATTTAAAAGTAACTCTTCTCTAAAATAACCACAGTAAACCGACGGAAAAAGCTAAAAACGAAATAATATCATATACAAC
>DAOVSY010000335.1 GCA_030633365.1 Spirochaetaceae bacterium
AAAATTAGAAAGGGAGAAAATCTATGAGATTGGAATTAGCAGATGGTACAATACTTGATGCAACTGATATTGATATAGTAAGTAGTGAAATTGACAAGCTGGATAAAAAGAATGATCACTTAATTCTTGGTGATGACAGCTATATACAGATAGCATTTTTAGGTCATGATCTGTTTGAAACTGAATACAGAGATACAAGTGGATATTTCCAGGCAAAAAATCAGGATTTGGATTTATCACTAATAAAAAAATTCTTTGAAGGTTTTCTTAATGGAAGCAGTGACTGGAAAAGCCTTACCTCATGGGAATTAATAGAGGCTAACGATAATAGTAGTGGTTCGGGAAGTTCCTCATCAAATTACAGTAGTACAACAAGCAGATCCGGAAATTTTAAAGATAATCTTGTTGAAGACCTTAAGCGGGATGCTGTTAACTGGGGAAAAAGAAAACTTAAGAGATTTTTGAAATTCTAGAGGAAAATTATCTACAATAGAAAAGGTTCAATTAAATTCAACTGTTTGGACCATGATTGCCTGATTAAAGGATTAGGAAGTTATGGTTCAATCTTTTTTTTCGACTATTTTTAAACCAGCTGGTTCAATTGTAATTAATCCTTCCCGGTATAATCCACCGGCAATTTTTTTGAATAGCTTTTTACTCATACCAAGTTTTTCCTTAATATCTTCAGGAGTGCTTTTGTCATGAAGATCCAGAAAGCCATTATTATCTTTTATAAGTTGAAGGAGACTTTCACTGGAATCAATAACAGCATAATATCCTTTCCTTTTTAAACTTATGTCAAGTTTCCCATCTTCCCTTATTTTTGAAATCCATCCTGTAAGTTTATCTCCAATCTCAGGTTCTTTAAATACTTCCGACCTATATACCAGCCCCGGATAATCATTATCAACAATTACCATTAAACCAAGAGGAGTACTGCCATAAACAAGCAGATCCACTTCCTGATCTTCCTTTAACTCTGATATATCCCTGTTAAAGTAGATTTCCAGATCTGTATCCCCAACAAGACTCTTTTCATCAAAATCCAGTAAAACCCTTATAACAACAACAGAATCTTCAATAATTGGACCAGACTGCCTTCTGTTTGGAAGAAACAGATCTTTTTTTAATCCCATATCAAGATAAGCGCCAAATTCCTGTATATCCACAACTTTAAGAGCCGCAAACTGATCAACTACTGCAAGAGGCTGATCTAAGGTAGCAAGGAGATTTCCATTAGAATCGTTATAAACAAAAACATTCAATTCTTCCCCTGGTCCAATATCATCAGGAATATCCTGGCCAGAAATATAAACTTCTCTACTCTCGCCCTGGGCATCCTCACTTACTTCATCAAAAAAAGCTCCACCATGATACATGCGATTTATTTTAAGTATGTTGTAATCGCCAATTTTTACCACTTATCTAACCCCTTGTATCTTTATGAAGTTTTTCAATTAATGATTGATATTTATCCACAATATATTTTCTTTTTACTTTCATTGTCTGAGTCAGCTCTTTACCTATGGAAAAATTATTTCGCACAGCAAGAATTTTAGAGATTCTCTCAAAAGATTTAAATCCATGCTCTCTTGAAATTAAAGAACTTACTTCCTTCATTAAAACTGAATAAATTTTATCATGTTCAATAGAAGATTCACCTTCAGTACTAATCTCATAATCTGCAACCTTAAGTTCTCCTGCCAGATTCATAAGCTCTTCTTCATTAATTGCAACAAGAGCTGTAAGCTGCTTTCTGTCCTGGCCTAATAGAACAGCATGATCTATATAGAGGCTCTCTTTTATTTTGTCCTCGATGGGTTCCGGTTCTACATTCTCTCCACCCATTAAAACGATGGTATCCTTTTCTCTTCCAACAATAATTATCTCACCATTTTCAGTTTCTATTCCAATGTCCCCTGTATTAAGCCATCCATCTTTACCAAGAACTTTATCTGTTGCTTCCTGATTTTTATAATAACCAATCATAAGCTGAGGCCCGGTTGTGAAAATTATACCTTTTTCTCCTATATCGGTTTTACTCCCGTCTGCTCTTCTTATCTCAACTTTTACATTGTCAAAAGGGACTCCTATAGTACCAAAGGTATTTGTTCCAAAAGTTCTGGAAAGTATTCCAGGAGCACATTCTGTCATTCCATAGGCATTTATCAGAGTAATCCCAATAGAATTAAAAAGTTCGTCAAGGTATTTTGGTAAAGCTCCTGCTGCTGAAGTAGCTCCTCGCAGACGCCCTCCAACACTGGCTCTAAATGGTTTGAATAATACGTTTGATAAAAAATGACCTGGAAGACAAAAAATAAAGAGAAGTAAATTAAAAATATAAAATATTCCACGTTTGAGAGGGGATCTCTTTTTAAGCGATAGATACCCTCCCTTAAGATAGGTTCCTGAAGAAAGATAGAGCTGATTTATTTTAATAAAAGTAAATATAAGGTACCGTTTAAATGCAGGCATCTTGCTAAGTGTTTTTATAAGTTTCTGATATATAGACTCCCATACCCTTGGAACAGAGATAAGTATTTGAGGTTTTTCCTCTTTTAGGTCTGCTGCAAAGTTTTTAGGAGAAGAATAAACAAGGGTTACCCCTGCAAAAAAAGCACAGTATTCAAAAGCCCTCTCATACACATGCCAGGAAGGGAGCATAACAACAGTTGTTTCACCCTTGGCAGGATCAATCTCCAACCGTGGAGTGTTGGCAATAACATTCTGAACAAAACTTTCATGGGTTAACATTACACCTTTGGGATTCCCTGTGGTTCCGGAAGTATAAACAATTGTTAATAGATCATCTGGTAAAATATCAGATCGGCTTTTTTCCACAAAGTCAGGATTTTTTTCATATTCAACCTGTCCCTCTTTCATTAGGGTATCATAAAAAACAACTTTCTTACTTAGCTGCTTATCAACATCACTTAATGATCCGGAATCAATAATGAATATTTTTTCTGCCCTTTGCCAGTCTTCATTCTGAAAAACTGAACTTAACTCAACTAACTGGGATACAGATTCCAATATTAAAAATTTGGAATCTGAATGATTATAAATAAATTTAACCTCTGCAGGTGCAGTATCTGAACCTCTTGGAACAGAAACCGCTTTTAAAGCCATTATTGCAAAATCTGTTATTATCCACTCAAATCTGTTATTTACAAAAAATCCAACATGATCGCCAGACTTTATACCATACTTTACCAAACCAGCAGTCAATACATTTACAGCATTAGCAGTATCTTTAAATGTTTTAGTTTCTGCTGCTCCGCTTTTTTTTGTTTTATGCGAAACTCTTTCTGAATAATTTCCCTCTGCAAAAAAAGGTAAATCTAAAATATTATTAATGCCAGAACTCATATATTACTCCCAGTAAAGAATAGTTTCCCGGATTATCCGGAAATCATAATTTTGAAACATTTTTTAAATCAACAATTGGAAGGCGGTGTGTTTTTATTCGAGTTATACCCAATACAGATCTTATCATATATGTCATCCTGAACCAAGACAACCTATTTCAACTTTTTGCTCTTTATCCCTGGTCGCAACTTCGTTGCTGCCCGGGTATACGTCCAAAAACATTTTCTACTTAAAAATTCTTTTTTTCTAATATATTAACCATAAACTGGCGCAAAAAACCTCTAAACAGAATTCCTTATCCTGCGCGTTAAGGACCTGCAGGGCGCGGAGCGGTCCCAAAGGGACGGAAGCGAAGCGTACCCCGGAATGGCCTGACCCCTTCATAAGGGCGAACCTTGTGTTCGCCCTTATGAAGGGGTAACGCCCAAAATAAAAAACTACTAATCCCAGT
>DAOVSY010000207.1 GCA_030633365.1 Spirochaetaceae bacterium
AAACAATAAGAATTGGTAGAAGAACAATTATACTGGCCGCTGAAAGTGCATGATATGCAACCTCAAAAGAGGTTTGAAAATCGTACAAACCAACCATAGCCGTTCTTGCATGATTTGCAGACAGCAGTGTTACAGCAAATAGAAATTCATTCCACGTATATACAAGAATTAAAAGAAATGCCACAAAAAGTCCCGGTAATGAGAGTGGTATAAGAACATGCCAGAGTACCTGTACTGAATTACAGCCGTCAATCTTTGCTGCTTCCTCCAGATCAATTGGTATGGCATCAAAAAAATTTTTAAGTATTAAAAGCCCGAATGGCAGTTCAAATCCTACATAAACCAACACCATAATAAGATGGGTACTTAATATCCCAAGTTGACTGCCCAGCTTATAGTAGGAAACAAGATTTGTTACTCCTGGAATCATCATTAACCCCAGTATTCCCAATTGAAGCACCCGGCTTCCCTTGAATTTGAATCGGGAAAACCCATAGGCAGCAAAAGCTGCAAATATTACTGTAAGGATGGTAGATACAAAAGCATTTATAGCAGAATTAGGCATGTAGAGAGGAATCAGGTCACTTTGGAAAACCTTAAGATAGCCCTCAATAGTCCACTCCGGCGGAAAAAACCGTGGAGGTAATACCATTACATCTGTTTTTGTTTTAAAAGATGTCATAAGAGAAAGAGCTACTGGAAACAGCATTATAAGACAAAAGAATATCAGTAATCCATGTGTAACAATTTCATCCCTGATTATCTGTGATTTAGATCTGATTAACATAATTTACCTGCCCCCGTTCCTAGGAATCTCTAAGCAGTCGAATATAAACTGCTCCAAGAGTAATATTTATTAGAAACATCATAACTGAAAGTGCTGCTGCATCGCCAAATCTTCCAAACTGCCAGGCTGTCCTGTACAGTAAAACTGCTTCGGTCATTGTTGCGGCTCCGGGTCCTCCCTGAGTTGTGGCAAGGATCAGACCCAATGCATTAATTCCACGAATAGTGGTCATAATAGAAGCAAGAAGTACAGTGGGTCTGATAATGACCCATGTAATTTTCCAGAACATCTGACTTCTGGTGGCTCCGTCCAGGGCAGCGGATTCGAAAAGTTCTTTTGGTACTGTCTGTAAAGCACCCAGAAAAAGTAAAGCTGTAAATGCCAGCTGTTTCCAGACAGAAGCTGCGATAACAACTGCCATGGCTCCCCCGGGACGGGAGAGTATCGAAAAATTATTGATATATGGATTAAGAAAGACCTGAACCAGTCCAAAGGACTGCTGAAACATCCATCTCCACATTGTACCGCCGACTACCTCAGACAGAACCATTGGAATAAAAATAATTGTCATATAAAATGATGTAAATTTACTGCATCGGTTTAAAAGAAGAGCCAGTATAAGTCCGATACCTATACATGCAATCAGGAAAGAAAAAGTAAAAACACCTGTCCTGACCAGGGATTCATAAAAGTCTGAATTATTTAGAAGTCTGACAAAATTTTTCAAGCCTACAAATGTATATTTGCCACCCTTGATACTTCCAAAACTCAAATACCATGAATAGAATGCAGGATAAACCTGAATAATGAGTAGAAATATTATGGATGGGCTGATAAGCCAGAAAAAGTTTTTTCGATTCATAAAGGTGTTTGATACCTTCATAGTTACTCCTGATTTATTTATTAAAAAACGGGCTGGAAGAACTCCAGCCCGATATTACATATGAAAATTACATAGCGTTCATTTCATCCTGAGCCTTTTTAAGAACCTTCATAATATCCTTGGAAGTATCATGTACCAGTTCAATTGCAATATCAACAAATTTCAAAGTTGCTTCATCGTAGTTGTTAATCGGTTCCATTGGCTGTGCATATGCAGCCATGTATTCAACAACCTTGCTCCAGTATACACTCTCCGAATATCTTGGATCATCAGCAGCTTCTATAATTGTAGGAACACCACCCCATGCAAAAGCTATATCCGCATTTACCTGAGTTTTCATCATGAAGTCTATATAGGCCTGTGCACCCTTTATATTTTTACTTCCTTTTGGAACAGCCCAGCAAACACCATCAAGAACAGTTACAGGCTTGCTGCCCGGAGCTGTTAAATAAGATGAAAGAACAATATCACCTGCTTTAATAGCTTCTAATGTAGATGCTGATTTAAAGTCATAAACTGCACCGGAAGGTGCTTTTAACGGACTTAACCATACGTAGGACCATGATCCTGCAACAAATGCACCTGCATCACCATTCATAAATGGAATTTCATTATCAAATCCCGGAGAAAGAATTACTTCAGGTGCATATCCCTTCTGAATCAGCTCTCTGGTATATTCAATAGCTTTAACTGTAGCATCATTTGCCCAGGCTATTTTACCATTTGAATCTGCAAAACGACCACCAAATGTTCTTATTAGAGGCCACCACCAATTCTGTAAACCTGCCTGATCGGAAGCCTTACCTGTAATAGCAAACATACCTTTTGCTTTAAGTCTTGGTCCGGCAGCAAGAATATCATCGGTCGTCATTGGAGGACCATCAGGGTAAGCAGCAGTATATACATAGGTAAGAGTAGATCTGGTATTAAAAGGAACAGCATAAATTTTACCGTCAGGGCCTCTTCCGGCATCAATAGCAGCTTTACTTGCACCGGAATACCATGAAGCGGATTCAACATAATCAGTTATATCCTCTAAACCTTCATTATCGATATGAAAAAGGAGTTTTGTAACTTTAATCTGCGCAATATCAGGAACATCACCACCTGCCTGAACGGCAAGATTTACCTTTGCACTGATTTCCTTATAGGGAGTTGTAACCATAATAAGCTCTCTTCCCATCTCCGCTTCAATCCCTTCTACAGCCTTGGCAAAGTTTTCATCCAAATTGGTCTGGGGAGCTTTAATATTAATCTCAGTCCAGACAGTTACCGGACCCATCTCATCCGGTTCTTCAGTTCCACCTGCTGCAAATATAAATGCAGGCATTATAAGCAGAACTATAAGTGCTACCAATACATGTTTCTTCTTCATCCAATCTTCCTCCTGAAAATTTTTAAAAATACAAGCTAACTCATATAGATGTATAGACAACTTTATGATAGAATACTCATATTGTCAAGAATTATATTTAGTTTTTATGTTAATATTTTTTAGGGAGATAATTATGTCAATAAAACATTCCAGAATTTATTATAATGAGAGCCTTATTGAGGTGAAAATTCCATTTACAGTCGGAATGAAGGAATTTTTTAAAGATGGAAACTTTCCCCTTATAACAGATCCACTTAAAATAAAAGAAACTGCCATTATAGGAATGTTCATATTAAGACCTGGAAAAGATAGATGGACTACTCCAATTATAAAAGAAGACGGAACTATTTCAATTTATGATGTTAAACACTGGATATACAATATTGATGGTTTAAGCGGTGGAGGTGTTATTGCAAATGGGAATTTAATGGATGGATATCGCCTGGCAATGCAGTATGCCATTACAGATGCAGTTATTATGGGTAGTAGTACAATTATTAATGATGGCACTCCACAAGAAGATGGAAGTCCAGGTTATATGTGGCTGCCCCAGAATTGTGCAGAATGGTCTCACTTAAAATCTGCTGATCCTGAAATGATAAACAGATTTAGAGAACAAAGAAAACTAATGCAGGAGCTAGGCTATGCATCCAACAGAGATTATCCGGCTCAGATAGCAGTAAGTAGAAGTGGTAGCAGAACAGACCCGGATATATTGTCTGCTTCCATATTCCACGAAAAGTTACCCGACGGTTCTCCTATTGAATCATATATTGTTACCAGTAAAACAGGAGCTGGTAAAATACGAAAAAGAGCTGTTGACTATAACCTGGAACATAGAATAGATGATATTTTAATAGTTCTTTCACCTGACAATAATCCTGATGATATAGAACTATCAAAACTCCCTGGCATTCTGTTCAAGGAATACAATATAATTCTTGCTAACCATGATGGCGGTAAAAAAGTTCTTCAAGCCTTTTGTAAGGCAGGGATAATTGATCAGTTTAATTTTACCTTTGCCAGAAAGCCATCACTTCTTGATGCAGTTAAAAACAGTCTGGAAATTGATGAAAAAACTAAACAAATGGTACTTAATAATTTCCATACACGGAGTATTAATTTTTTTGATACTAAAAATGGAAGTATACCTGAAAGTTTCCCTGTTGCAGAGATAATTGTGGATGAACAGGATGAGGCTGTTGTAGTCGTTTTGGATACAAGGAAAATAAAAAATTTCAAGGACTAATTATGAATGAACATTATACACTTTCTTTTCCTTCGGACAAAATTAAATTAACTAAGATTTATCAGAGTAAGGATCCTGAACTTTTAACTGGATTTTCCTATAGCAATACTAAAATAAAGGAAGTATACGGTAAATTCTCTTTTCCAGAACTTCCAAAGAACAGAACTTATACTTTGGGTTCATTTGTTCAGTCTATTGATGGGAAAATTGCCTTCCCTGAATCTCCTGACGGAACTCTTGTTGCAAAGGCCAATGCAAAGGATCCAAATGGAGCTCTTGCAGACTACTGGGTACTCAACCTTCTGCGTACAGTTAGCGATGCTGTACTTATGGGAAGTAAAACTATATTAAGAGAGCCTGAACTAACAGGTCATATTTTTGATCCTGATCTTGTCGAATCAAGAATTAAAGCAGATAAACCTGCAGTACCTCTTCATATTATTGTGACAGGGAGTGGAAATAATTTTCCAGTAAATCATAAAATACTTAAGGATAAAAATATTCCAGTCCTTATTGTTACAACTGAACAAGGAAAAAACATACTGGAAAAATCTCTTGATTCAAATTTTATTGATCTTAATAATTCAAAAGGCTTCTGCCTGACTGATAATATTAAAGCAGTTATTTCAATTGGGAAAAACAGAAGTATAGATCTACCTGAACTTTTAACATTTCTAAAAAAATATGGAATAGATACAATAATGATTGAAAGTCCACAATTTTTAGTATCTCTTATGCAGGAAGGTTTACTGGATGAACTGTACTTAAATACCTCTTCAATTTTTATTGGAGGGGAGGCTCTTTCAGTTGGTCAGAATATGCCATCATTTACTTTTAAGAATCACCCTTCGGGAAGGGTGATATCAATTCATACTCACAGTGATTATTTTTTCTATATTCGATACAGGATGGAATATAAAAATTAATTACTGTTTAAGCTTGCAGCAAGTCCTGCATAAAATGCAGTAGCTGTAAGCAGGTCATCAATAACCACATGCTCATTTGCCAAATGACACAAAGCCATCTCCCCTGGTCCGAAACCAATTGTAGGAAAATTATTTTTTCCCATAGTATAGTTTCCATTCGTACTGAACCCCCAGATTGTAACTACCGGATCTTTTTTAAAAAGTTCTTTATAAGCAATTACTCCTGCCTGTATTAATGGGTGAGACTCATCTACAACCCATGCAGGGAAGTATTCTTCACCACTAATATCGTTACCTTTGTAGCCCTTGTCATTCCAGACTGCATATTCAAATTTACATTTAT
>DAOVSY010000220.1 GCA_030633365.1 Spirochaetaceae bacterium
ATATTCTAAAAGCCGGACATTTGGATATATAATGGAGGGGGAGAAAATAAGACTATTGGGCTAAAAGCTTTTAGGGAGGAGGGATAGTGAAAGGAATAATACTTGCAGGAGGGTCTGGGACACGGCTGTATCCGGTAACAAAGGTTATGTGTAAACAACTGCTGCCGATTTATGATAAACCCATGATCTATTACCCGCTGTCAACTTTGATGCTGGCAGGGATACAGGAAATCCTGATAATCTCCACACCGGAAGATCTACCCCGGTTTAAAGATCTTTTTGGTGATGGGAGCAATCTTGGATTATCTATTTCTTATAAGGTTCAAAATGAACCAAATGGTCTGGCAGAGGCTTTTATAATAGGTGCAGATTTTATTGGGAAAGATCCTGTGGCTCTGGTTCTTGGTGATAATATTTTTTATGGACACGATCTGTCTGTTATGCTTAAGAAGGCCGCTCTGCAAAAATCCGGAGCTACAGTATTCGGTTACTATGTAAAAGACCCGGAACGCTATGGTGTAGTAGAATTCGATGATAAAGGGAAAGCCGTTTCAATCGAAGAAAAACCATCAAACCCAAAGTCAAATTATGCAGTTGTGGGACTCTATTTTTATGACAATAGTGTTGTGGACGTTGCTGCTAATCTAAAACCATCCCCCAGGGGGGAACTGGAAATAACAGATGTTAACAGGATTTACCTTGAAAAAGGCGATCTAAAAGTAGAACTTATGGGAAGAGGATATGCCTGGCTTGATACAGGAACACATCAATCATTAATAGATGCAACATTGTACATAAAAACTATTGAAGACCGGCAGGGTCTTAAAATCTCATGTATAGAGGAAATTGCCTACTACATGGGTTTTATAAATGAAAATCAACTTAGGAAACTGGCAGAACCTCTAATGAAATCCGGTTATGGGCAATATCTGCTGGATCTGATTAGGGAAGGCTGAAGGCTATAGCCTATAATAAGGAGTAAAAATGCCTTTTAAATTTATAGAACTTGAAATTCCAGGTTTAATACTTATTGAACCAAAGATTTTTTCTGATAACCGTGGATTTTTTATGGAAACCTATAAGGAATCTGAGTTTAAAGAAAATGGAATTACGGAGAAATTTGTACAGGACAATCTTTCAAAATCATCCAGGGGTGTAATCAGGGGACTTCATTTTCAGATTGAACCTATGGCACAGGGGAAACTGATACAGGTTGTTCACGGGAAAGTATGGGATGTTGCAGTAGACTTAAGGAATAATTCTCCTAGCTATCTAAAATGGATTGGACTGGAACTTGATAGTGTTACAAAAAAAATGTTTTATATTCCTCCTGGATTTGCACATGGGTTTACTGCACTAAGTGACAAAGTTATATTTCAGTATAAGTGCACAAATGAATACGATATGATATCCGAAAGAGGAATCCGCTGGGATGACAAGGATATAACAATCGACTGGCCTGTAGAAAACCCTATAGTCTCTGACAGAGACAGGGAACTTCCCTTTTTAAAAGAGATTTCTCTATCATGATCTGGCTTATCGGAAATAAGGGAATGCTCGGTTCTGAAGTTGAAAGCATTCTAAAACTAAAAAGCCTCGGGTATTTTACTACAGACATGGATTGCGATATAAGCAGCCCTGAAGCTCTGAAAAGTGCAGCTTCGGATAAAAAGATAGACTGGATAATAAACTGTTCAGCCTATACAGCTGTTGATGCAGCAGAAGATAACTCTGTAACTGCTTTTAAGGTAAATGCAGAGGGAGCAGGAAATATAGCAGATATTGCAAAAAACAAGGGTGCTGTCCTAATCCATATTTCCACCGATTACGTGTTTAACGGTTCCAAACAGGGTCCATATACAGAAAGTGACATACCGGACCCTCAGGGTGTTTACGGCAGAAGTAAGGCCGTCGGGGAGCATTTGATAACAGAAAAAATTAAAAAATTCTTTATTATCAGAACAGCCTGGCTCTATGGAAAAAACGGAAGCAATTTTGTTCAGACTATGCTGAGACTACTTAAAGAGAAGGATAATATAAGTGTTGTTAATGATCAGTTTGGAAGCCCCACATATGCCCCGGACCTGGCAGAACTTGTAGTGCATATTATTACCTGTAGAAGTAAAAAGTACGGTATATTTCATTACAGTAATGAAGGAGAACTTTCCTGGTTTGATTTTGCCGGAGAAATTTTTAACATAGGTAAAACTATTGGGATATTAAATAAATCATGCAGGATAGATGCTGTAAGCACCAGTAAGTTTCCCACAAAAGCAAAAAGACCTGTTAATTCGGTTCTGAGCAAAGAAAAAATTAAACAGGAATTGAGCATTACTGTCCCGGACTGGAAAGATTCTCTTAAAAAATATTTATTGAAGGAAAAAATACAATGAGAAAAATAACAAATATTCTTGTTACCGGCGGTGCTGGTTTTATAGGATCAAATTTTATACATTCTATATTTAAGAACAGTGGGTTTACCGGTAAAATAATAAACTTTGACAAGCTGACTTATGCAGGAAATTTAGAGAATTTAACAGAGATAGATAATCTTTATGGTGGAGAAAGATATTTCTTTGTAAGAGGTGATATTTGTAACTCAGGTGAAGTTGAAAATGTTTTTACTAAATATGAAATTGATACTGTAATTCATTTTGCAGCAGAATCTCATGTAGACAGGTCTATAAGCGGCCCGGGAGAATTTATAAACACTAATATTACAGGAACCTATACACTACTTGAAGCTGCTAGAAACTACTGGATAAACAGAGATGATGTTTTATTTCATCATGTAAGCACAGACGAGGTTTTTGGTTCTTTGGGAGAAACCGGTTTTTTTGATGAGGAAACTTCCTACGATCCACGAAGTCCATATTCTGCTTCCAAAGCTTCATCAGACCATCTGGTACGTTCATATTTCCATACTTTCGGGCTTCCTGTAACCATTTCCAACTGTTCAAACAACTATGGACCGTATCAGTTTCCGGAAAAACTTATTCCATTAATAATTCAGAATATTATAGATGAAAAACCTCTGCCCATTTATGGAGACGGTAAATATATAAGAGACTGGCTGTATGTGGATGATCACAACAGTGCTATTGTTAATATATTAAACAATGGCAGAACCGGAGAGACATACTGTATTGGTGGTGAAAATGAGTGGGAAAATATAAAACTTGTAGATGTTTTATGTGAAAAACTGGCAGAAAGATTTGAAAAGGAAAAGGATTACTATAAAAAATTCATAACATACGTAAAAGACAGACCAGGCCACGACAGGCGCTATGCCATTAACTGTAATAAATTAAAATCTGAACTTACCTGGAAACAGAGTGTAAATTTTTCGAAAGGACTGGATTTAACCCTGGATTGGTATTTAGATAATAAAAAATGGACAGATAATGTTAAAAGTGGTGATTATAAGGATTGGATAGAGAAGAATTATACAGAAAGATAAAGAAGGCTGAAGGCTTTTAGACTAAACCCCTTCAGCCTTTCTTATATCAAAGTAAATGCCAGTCCACAAACCAGCCGGTTCCGGGGCTTGCAGTGTCATCCATAGATGTGTGAAGATCCGATTCAACACCGGCTGCAACTGCACTTACTGCAAATTCATAGATTCCGAAAGATAAATTATCCTGAGTAATTGTAAATGCGGGTTCTATGTCCGGTACTACTTCAGAAAGAAGGCTCCAGGGTTCATCACCACGGCTGCGAAAATACATTCTGTATAAATCAGGTACTCCACTCTGGGGATCCGGATCCCAGACAATAGAAAAGGTATCTTCCGTTATTTCCAGACGTTCCCCAACCTTATTTAAATCTTCAAACAAGGCAGTAATTTCAATGGTAATCCCGTTCAGGACTCTTACTGTCCAGGCACTTCCCATAACCAGATCTCCGGAATCAAATAATTGTACTGTTACATAATAGTTTCCCGTTTGAAGTCCCGTAACTGTACATGTGCCAAGACCAGGGTTACTTATAATAAAAGACTGGTTTGTATTAGTTCCATCAATGTCAATAAAAGAGACAACAGCCGAAGGGGAAACTGTTTGCTCAGTATTCCATTCCAGTGATAAAAAAACACTTCCGATTCCTTCCAGGGGATGCAGTTCTATATTTACCTGTGTTTCTACATAGGGAGTTACATTCAGTATAGATTCTCCTGTAAGAATAACAGTACTATTCTCATCCAGACCATCAACCTGGACAATCCATTCTCCTGCATTTAATCCCTCAATAGTAGTTGAAGAATTACTAAGCTCCATGGAAAAAAAATCATTATCCGGACCGGTTCCACTAAAAACATAACTTACCGGTTCCAGGCTTACAATACCTATAGATTTATCCGGGTCGATATCAAAAGATAATGAACCCTGTTTATCGGAGAAAGAATCCAGCTGCCACCTGCAGGAAACAATACTCATAAAAACAAGTAAATAATAAAAAAGTAACGATATATTAATAGCTGACTTATTATGCATAACCATTCTCCCTGAAATTGAATACTCAGGTAAAAGCAATAGCCATGCCAAAAACGGTATCGTACAGAAAATAAATCTAATTATTTACTCTAAAACGATTTATAAATATTTTTTTAATAACAAAGATAAACTTAAAAAGAAGAAAAAAACACGAGATACAGTTTTAGCAGTTCAGTTTCAAAGATGTAATCAGTATTTAATATTAAAACCCGGGGAATTAATAATATTTATCAGGGAAATCTATATCTTTAGCAAGATCTTTAAATATTAAGACAATTTCAGGATCAAAAGAAATTCCCGATTGATCCACAATGTAAGACACAGCCTCTTTGCTGTCCATTTTTTTCCTTTGAGGACGGTCGGTAATAAGGGCATCAAAGACATCTGCCAAAGCAATAACTCTTCCAGCTATAGGAATTTGTGTTCCTTCAAGTTGTTCCGGATAACCACTGCCGTCAAAACGCTCATGATGAGAAAGTATAGAAGTAAGAACCTGTTGAAGATGTGGAATCAATTCAATCATTCGTTTACCATCTGCAGGATGCTGTTTAATAATGTCATATTCGGAATTATCAAGGGGACGTGCTTCGTTAATAATTGTATCACTGATTCCAATCATACCTATATCATGGAGCAATCCACCTAACTCCAGGCTGCTGATATCTTCTTCCGGCAGCCCCAGCCCGATACCAATGGCTACTGCCAATTGGGAGACCCGCTCGGAATGCCCCTTAAGAAAAGGGTTCCGTTCCTCCAGAGATTGAACAACTGCCCGGACTGTATTAAGGGAAACTTCAGCTAATTCACGATTCTTTCTTTTTAACTGCCAAACCAGCAGTGCTCCTGTTTGACGAAGGCGAGCACTTAATTCCTTCATTATTTCATAGGCAATCTGCGGGACAACTCCTAA
>DAOVSY010000444.1 GCA_030633365.1 Spirochaetaceae bacterium
AAGAGCAGTGGAAGGCCAACAGGAAGGCGGTGTAGTTATGGGTGTAGGTTACGCCCTTTCTGAGAGATATGATTCGAAGAAGGGTAAAAATATTACAGAAACTTTCGGCGAACTTGGTTTACCGACAGCAGATGAAGCACCGGAAATTGAAAACATAGTAGTAGAAGTTCCACATCCATGGGGGCCATTGGGAGTTAAGGGTTTGGCAGAAGCACCCTCTCTGGCAACAGCACCTGCAATTACAAATGCAATTTTTGATGCCACTGGTGTTAGAATATTTAATCTGCCTGTTAATCCTGTGCTGTTAAAAACAAACTGATTCATGGGCTTAATTTTAAAACCGGTCAATATTATCAGGGCCGGTTTTAATAATTTTTAATATTTTAAAATGTATTATTTTACTCCGCCAAAAGTTAATCCACTAATATAATATTTCTGAAGCATTAACGATAAAAGTATTACCGGGAAAATTGCTATTACACCCATTGCTGCCATATAGGTCCACCCCTGCTGCATTATACCAAAGGTACTTAGCATACCAAGAGGGAGTGTAGTGGTATCCGGAGAAGTAAGGGTCAAAGCAAAAAGAAAATCATTCCAGGAAAAAATAAATGCAAAAAGAGCAGAAGTTACAAGACCGGGTTTACTTAGGGGAACAGCTATATATAAAAATGCCTGGACAGGATTACAGCCGTCAATACGGGCAGAGTCTTCAAGATCAGAAGGTATTGATTCGAAGATTCCACTCATAAGCCAAAAGGTAAAGGCAGCATTATAAACAGTATCAATAAGAATCACAGCAGTTCTGGTTCCCAGCAACCCCATGCTCTGCATAATTATTCTAAAAGGCATAATAAGAACTATCGTAGGCAAAGCCCTTGTAAGGAGGATCATAATTAGCAGAGCTTTTTTGCCTCTGAAATTTATTCTTGAAAAAGCATAACCCGCCGGCACACCAAGAATCAATGACAGAATCATTGTTCCTAAAGATATTATCAGACTGTTTATTATCCAGCGGTTTATCTCCATTTTAGTAAAGACGTGTTTGAAATTTTCAATAATAAATGCAGAAAATAACTTTGGAGGAAGTTTGAACATATCAATCCGCTGGGCAAGAGCAGTTGAGAGAATCCACATAACAGGAATGGCGATAAAAACCAGTATCAACAGAATCATCAATATTCTGATGGCATTCAGGGTTGTTTCCATGGCGCCGTTTTTACCAACTACAGACATATTATAACTCCCCTTTCTCGTAGATAAATTTGATAAAGATCACACCGACAATTACACCGATAATTAAAAGAACATTGGAAAGTGCGGCAGCATATCCTATCCGCATGTGATTCATACCTATCTCATATATCCGGAGATTAGCAACTGTTGTAGAAGTACCAGGGCCACCTCCTGTAATTGCCCAGATAATATCAAAAACCTTTAATGCATCCAGTGTTCTTATTAAAAGAGCAACAAGAAGAGTAGGCCTTAAAAGGGGAAGAGTAATTCTAAAAAAAATTGGTATTTCGCCAGCACCGTCTATTCTTGCGGCCTCATAGGGTTCAGTTGGAAGACTCTTTAGACCGGCCAAAATGATAATAACCATCAGAGGAGTCCACTCCCAGACATCAACAACAACAATAGAACCAAGAGCCAGAGACCTTTCAACTATCAAACCTCTGCCAATATCAAATCCCAGTTTTCTAAGATAGTAAGTAATCATTCCCATATCAGGATGATACAGGGCTTTCCATACCATACCTGCAACCAGGGGTGTAAAAACAGTAGGAATTAGAATTAAGGTTCGTATTATCTCCATTATTCTGTTTTCATGATTTAAAAGAAATGCAATAAGCATACCAAAAACCACTTCCACAGATACAGCTGCAAATACAAAAATAAAAGTTGTTACAAGAGATTTCAGAAACTGAGTGTCTGCCAGCATCTCCCTGTAGTTTGCTGTTCCATTAAAAACAGGAGTGCCTCCAAGCTTGAGATCAAAAAAACCAATAAAAATATTGTAGATAACCGGATAAAGAAAAAAGACAACCATATAGACTGATATGGGAACAATAAACCACATGAGGGTACTTTTCTTTTTATCAACTGACAGCAAAGCGCTTAAAGTCATTCAGACCTCCGGAAAAGGCCGGATGCCCTGCATCCGGCCTGAATTAGTTGCATTTCTATTAACACTTATACTAGTAGAGAGCTTTAATTTCTCCAGCGGCAAGATCAAGAGCTTCTTTAACTCCAAGTTCATGGGTAATTGCCTGATTTATTCTTAAGCCCAGGATATCCTGGATCTGACTGTATTCAGGAACTCTTGGTCTGTAATCTCCATCACCTTCTTCAAAAACTGTTAAAATATTACCTAACCATGGCATTTCTTTATTAAGTTCAGAATCTTTAAGGGTTGAATAACGAATTGGAGCACCATCATTTCTCATCCAGTCTTTCTGTACATCTTTGCTGGTCATATACTTAATAAATTCCCATGCAATTTCTGCATTTTTATCAGAAGAATCTGCGTTTATAGAAACACCCCATCCTCCGACACCATATCCTGCAGCCTGACCGGCAACTCTTGGTGTAACAGCCATTCCAGTTTTTCCGGCAACAAGGGATATTGCTTCGTCTTCATATCCGGCTCTTGCAATACTCCAGGAAGCCTGCATAACAGACTGACCTGTCCTGTATGATGTTTCTCTGTCATCCCACCAGTAACCAATTGCACCTGCAGGAGACCAGTTGTCAAACATCTTAACAAAGAATTCAAGAGAATCCACACACTGTTTGCTGTTAACAGTTACTTCACCTTCTGAGTTTATAACCTGTCCGCCAAAACCTCTCATATACTCCATCCAATCCTGAGCAACTGCCGGGCCTCTTGCACCATTGGA
>DAOVSY010000376.1 GCA_030633365.1 Spirochaetaceae bacterium
ATAGTAATTATGCTTATTTTCCGTCCTGAAGGTCTTCTTCCTTTTAAGTCAAGGAAATTCCACCCTTCGCTGTTTAAAATTGGAAAAGGGGAGCAGTAATTATGGACGATAAAACAATTTTTTATACCAAAGATCTTGAAATACGCTTTGGTGGTTTATATGCCTTACAGAAAATTAATTTTGATATTATGGAGAATGAAACCCTTGGACTGATAGGTCCGAATGGTTCCGGAAAAACAACATTTTTTAATATAATTACTGGTCTTTATCTACCAACAGATGGTGATTTCTTTTTTCTTGGAGAATCAATGAGAGGGAAGGAACCACATGAAATATCAAGAAGGGGAATTTCACGAACCTATCAGAGTTCCAGACTTTGTTTAAACCTGAGTCTTCTGGATAATATACTGATAGGTATGTATCCACGACAGCAGACTGGATATTTCACAGCCCTTTTTAAACCAAAAAAAATGCTGGCCGAAGTCACAGAATTTACAGAAAAAGCGATTGAACTTCTTCGTGTTTTCAATCCTGAACTAATAGATAAAGCCTTTAAACCGGTAGGAGATTTACCTCAAATTGACAGGAGGAGGGTTGAGATATGCCGAGCTATGGCAGTAGAACCACGTATTATCCTTCTTGATGAACCTTCCGCCGGTATGACCCCGGATGAGACCCAGGAACTTATGGATGATATTAAGAAAGTGCGTTCCAATATGAAGGACGTTTCGATAATGATAATTGAGCATGATATGAGTGTAATAAGTTCAGTTTCTGAAAGAGTCATAGCCATAAATTTTGGTCAGGAGATCACAAGAGGGAATTATAATGAGGTTTCCAGTCATCCTGAGGTTAAAGAAGCATATTTGGGAAAAGAGGACTAATTATGGACAATGATATTCAGCTGGAATTAAATAATATAACTACAGTATATGGCAATAACAAGATGCTTCTGGATGTTTCCCTGCAGATACCAAAAGGTGAATGTGTTTGTCTTCTGGGAAGCAATGGGGCTGGTAAATCTACTCTTATAAAATCAATTCTTGGTCTGGTAAAGATTGTAGACGGGAGTGTTTTCTTTAAAGGGGATAATATTACCGGCCAGAAAACATACAAGACAGTACGTCAGGGGATTTCAATTGTTCCGGAAGGGAAAAGAATTTTCCCAAAGATGAGCATCCTTGAAAATCTCAAAATGGGGGCGTATAAGGATAATGATAAAAAAGCTATTGAAGCGAGACTTGAGCCGGTTTTTGAAATTTTTCCAAGACTAAAGGAAAGAATCAATCAGGTAGCTGGAACCTTGAGCGGAGGGGAACAGTCAATGCTTGCCATTGGCAGAGGTCTTATGGCTGATCCAGAGTTGATAATATTTGATGAACCATCTCTGGGTCTGGCACCTGTTCTTGTAAAGGAAACCTTTGAAATAATTAAAAGGATAAACGATTCGGGTATAACAGTTTTTCTGGTAGAACAGAATGCCCATATGACCTTAAAGATCTCCCATCGGGGGTACTTTTTACAGAAGGGACAGATAATAGCCGTCGGAACTACTGATGAGCTGAAGGATGTTGAAATAATCAAAAAAGCATACTTTGGTTAGATAAACTGTATAATATTCATAGAATTTATAACTCTTATTTATACTTTGTTTATATTTTTCTGTATACTGGATATATGAAGACTAATAAACAGGAAGTGTTAAAATTATGACAAAAATACTTGTAGTAGATGACGAAGCTAAAATCCTGAAAATGGTGAGTGATTATTTGGAAGCTGTTGGTTTTGAGGTAACAGGAGCGCCCGATGGAATTACTGCTTTAAAAATATTTAGAGAATTTGATTTTGATTTAATTGTCCTTGATTTTATGATGCCCGGAATAGATGGTATTGATGTAATTCGGCGTATTCGTGAGGAATCTGCAATTCCTATAGTAATGTTAACCGCAAGAGCGGAAGAAAATGATAAACTTATGGGCCTGGAGATAGGGGCAGATGATTATATAGTAAAACCTTTTAGTATGAAGGAACTTGCTGCCAGAATACGTGCTGTTTTAAGAAGAGCAGGTAAGGGTGGAGAGCTTAACATTAATTCTGTTGAAATAATAAAGTACAGTAATCTTGAAATGAACACAGTTAAAAGGTCTCTTACAAGAGATGGAACAGCTATTGATCTTACTATGGTTCAGTTTGAACTGCTGAAAGCACTTCTTTTAAGTCCTGGACGTGTTTTTACCAGAGCCGATCTTCTTGGTGTTCTTCAGGAAGCCTCTTACGAGAGCTATGAGCGAACTATAGATGTTCATATTAAAAATATAAGAAAGGTTGTTGAACCAGTTCCATCAGAACCACAATACATTCTTACTGTCTGGGGTGTCGGTTATAAGCTGGCAGAGGATCAGAACAGTTAATGAAAATTAAACTTATGTATAAGATAATGCTTAGTTTTATGCTTATAATTGTTATTAGTGGTGTAATAATTGCTTTTACAATAAATACTTCAACTTCAAGATCTTTTACAGCAATGGTTCGGGAAAGTGATATTGCATATGCACAAGAGTTATCTATTACACTGTCTGTATATTACTTACAAACCGGAACCTGGGATGGTGTTGCAAATATAATTAGATTACCCTCTCAAATGGGAATGATGGGTAATACTTCAAGTAGAAGACCAAGAAGTCAGGGTCAGGATGCAGATACATTTAGTACAGATCATTTAAGTGCCCGCGGACAATTTAAGGCCCTTCCTGTAATGCTTATATCTCCATCTAAAAGTATTATTTTTACAAATATGAATGATACAGGGTTAAAAATACCTGAGACTTCAGGGGTGCCGGTTATTGGATTAAACAATACAGTAATTGGAGTTGTATTTGCCGGATCAATGATAGGTCCGGAGCTTTTACCTGTTCAGGAAGCTTTTCTTAATTCTGTACAAAAAGCAATATTGCTGGCATCTATTGCTGCTATATTGTCAACTTTTATAATTGCTTATTTTTTGGTTAAACATATAACTGCTCCGGTCAGTGCTTTGCAATTAGCATCAAACTCTATTGCAAAAGGAAATTTTGAAACCAGAGTAGATATTAGCCAACATGATGAATTAGGGGATTTAGCAACTGGTTTTAATTTAATGGCAGAATCTCTTGAAGCGGCTGAGAAGTGGAAACAGCAGATTATTGCAGATTCCGCCCATGAGTTGCGAACACCTGTTTCTTTAATTCAGGGACATCTTGAGATGATGCTCGAGGGAGTTTATCCCATGGATAGAAAAGGAATCCAATCACTATATGATGAAACGCAGCTTTTAACATCTTTAATATCAGAGCTTCAGGTACTATCCAGTACAGAAGCAGGGCACACAAGTTTCGAAATGGAAACAATTTCTTTAGAAGAGTTGATTATATCGGTTACAAAC
>DAOVSY010000618.1 GCA_030633365.1 Spirochaetaceae bacterium
ACAAAGTATTGTGCAATCTATTTAGAAAGTATTGAAGAATACTATAGAAGCTGGAGAAAGATAATGGACGCTGGTGCAGTGCGTATCTATCCTGCACATGGACAATTCTTCGGAGTTGAAAAGCTTGATAAGTACATAAATAAAAACAGTGATAGCAGCATGGTCATAATTTAATAATAGTAGATAGAAGTTAAGGTTTTGCTGAATTATCCTTTTTGGGCCTTTGCCAGAGCCTCAAAATTCTCATATAGTCTGGGGTCCTCTGCCTGTTCCCTTACTCCAAGGGTAAATCCTTTAAGTCTATTCCACACAAAGTCTACTGTAATCCAATCAAACAGCAATTCTTCGTTAATTAGTTTGTGTTTATAAAAGGTCCCAAGAAGTTCCATCCATCCAATGATTTTCATGACATTGCCGTACTCTTTACTCCCTCGTGGGTATTTTTTAATAAACTCGGAAAAATCCGGAATGAACTTGTCACTCCAGATCCAGGACTTTGCGGTATCCATTTCTGAACCCAATTGAGCCATTTGAATTATTAGTGTTGCATCCTGATATGTTGGTTTAGCCATTTATCGCACTCCTTATTATTTACTGAGGGTGATCCTCTAATGCCGAAGTACTAAGTTTAAGTAGATTTTTTTAAATGTATTTCCACCTCCTTGTTTCCTTGTTTCATATAAGAAACTCATCGTCAACTTTGAAAACAGCTGGTAAGTGTTATTTCTGTCAGGAGAATGTAATTTACATTGCCTTTATCAGCAGACATATCTCTGCATTACACTACGATAGCAGATAATAAGTTCAGGAAAAAGAGATGTAAGATTTAAAGTTGGAGGTGAACTGTAATTATATCTTACTGAACAATTTTAATAGTTGTTTTGGGAAAAATACTGAAGTAGAATTGGATAGGAGAAATTAAACTGTAAATCGGTGTTTTTCTACACTCCCGTTACGGAATATGCACAAAAAGGGAATTCTGAAAATGAAAAAGCTATCTTATATCTATGGAATTGCATTATGTATTGCAGTCGGAAGTATTGCTGTATTTTCATCTTCATACATACCTATTGGTGCAGTTGCAATATCCATAATATTGGGAATAGCAATAGGGAATATTTCGAAACTAAATAAAATATTTGATAAAGGGATAAGCTTTAGTGAAAAAAAATTGCTTTCCTTAGCAATTGCATTGATGGGTGTTAATTTAGATTTTATGATTTTAAAAGATATTGGTTACAAATCGATAATCTTAGTTATTTCTGCTTTAATTGTCACTATTGGTTCGTCTATTATTCTTGGAAAAATATTCAAATTTGACAAGAAATTTGCTCTTTTATTAGGTATTGGAAATGGCGTTTGCGGCAGTTCTGCGATTGCTGCATCTGAACAGATTATTGGTGCGACTGAAGAAGAAGTTGGGCTGTCTATTGCTATAGTAAATTTTATGGGAACAATAGGGATATTTCTAATACCGTTTATAGCAAAATTTATTCTTCATTTTTCTGATATAAATTCCGGACTATTGGTAGGAAATACATTACAGGCAGTTGGTCAGGTTGTTGCTGCAGGTTTCTCTATAAGTGATTCTGCAGGACAAATTGCAACAATAGTAAAAATGACAAGGATATTAATGCTTCT
>DAOVSY010000006.1 GCA_030633365.1 Spirochaetaceae bacterium
CTGGCCTGGGAATGTGCGAGAACTTCAGAATGCAATTCTTAGAGCATTGGCATTGGGAAAACATTCTCTGTTAACTCTGGAAGATTTTCCTCAGTTATCTTCAAGTTCAGTTCCAATAGTAACAGAAAATAATTTGGATAATACTTCAAACACTACCAGTCTTGCAGATTATGAAATAAATGCTATTAAAAAGGCATTAAATTCCAGTGACGGTAATAGAAGGAAAGCTGCAGAAATACTTGACATTGGAGAGGCAACACTTTATCGCAAAATAAAAAAATATAAATTAACTGGTATTTAGATATATAATCTACTACTATTTTATTTAGGAGAATATGGTTTAAATGTTCAAAACTTTTGTATTTACAGTTGTATTGATTTTTACCATATTTTTGCTTACTTCATGTCCTAATGGTAGTAATAAAGACAAACCTGTTGTCTTTTATGCTGATCTTTCTGAACATTCTTTATATAAAACATATGACTTTGGTTCCACAGACAAAATAATCGATATTGGAATACAACCATTATCTATTCCTCCGGGAATTATTGGTGAACTTTTAGGTAAAGATACTATTCTTATGGAAGCTCTGGCAGACCTTGGATATGAACTTCGTATTCATCCTTTTTATAAAAGTGCAGATTCGAACTATTTTCTTCAAAGTGGAGATTTAGAGCTTGCCACAGGCGGAGATATGCCGGCAATAATGGCAAGTGTATCTATGAATATAGTAATTACAAGTCTGGTAAAATATGGCTATTCATCAATTATAAGTGAAGAGTTTATGCTTATTTCTGAATTTAAAAATAAAAAAATTGCATATCCTGAAATTTCCAATGCACATTTTTCACTGTTGGAGGCATTAAACAATTCCGGGTTGAATGAAGATGATCTTGAATTAATCCCAATGAAAATCACCGATATGGCCGATGCCTTGAACAAAGGTGAAATTGATGCATTTACTGCATGGGAGCCTAATTCTTCTATGTCACTAAAAAAGTTTAATAATTTTTTAGTGATTCATAAAAGTGTAAATACAAGTTATCTTTATTTTAAGGAAGAGTTTTTTACTAATCATTTTGAAGCCGCAAAACTAATTATTGCTTCTCAAATTCGTTCTATCTGGTGGCTGAAAAGGTCACTGGATAATAGGTATAAAGCTGCGGGGTGGGCTGAATCATCAAGACTTTCTTTAATAGAGGATACAGTTAACTTAAGTCCTTCCTTTATAAATACAATACTTGAAAGAGATTTACTTAGAGTCAGTTCTTCAGGGGCTCTTCCTTCCACTGAACTTGATCCTACAGGTAGAATATTTAGAGAATTTTCTTTTCTCAGGCAAAATGGGATAGTTCCTGTTGATACTGATTGGGAAAGGGTTAGATCCTCTTTTAATGGATCTATTCATGAAGAAATCCTAAATAAGAGTAATGAATATAAATTAAATGTACAAAAATATCTGGATAATTTATGAGGACTCTCTGGAATAATCTAAATATATCTTACAAGCTTAGTATAAGTTTTACTCTTATATTTATTATTGCAATTACTCTGACAGGTCTGTTTATTTACGGTGGTGTTCCTTTTACAAGCTACAATGGTCAAATAGAAGAATTTGAACATGAGTTTTTTAAAAACCTGGATCTAATTGCAACTGGGAAAAAAGATCAAATTCTTCATTGGATTGATGATTGGCGTAAAGATATAAGAGTTTTCAGCCAAATGAGGAATATTGAAAACAGAACCGCAATATTGCATGGAAAATTTATTAATCAAACTATTAACGGACCTGGTCCTGAAAGTCTTGGTTATATCGATATAGATTATACCTATAAAACACTTCTGGATGAATTAAATGCACTTCTGGAAATTTCGGATTGGTACAGCAGTATAACTATAATTGATCCTGAAACTGGTTTAATAACTATATCTACAGATAAAAGCCTTATTGGTCAGAAATTGATAGATGAAAAATATTTTCAGGATTTATTAAAAATAAGATCAGTTTCTATAACAAGCTGTAAATATAATTGTTCTGGTGAATGCAGTCATATTCATGTTGGAAAAGTAATCGAAGATGATAATTACTATCCGCTTGGTGTTATAATATTATCTATCGATTATAAAATCCTGGGAAAAAGATTGACAGAAAATTTCATTGGCACTGCTCAACAAATAGAAACTAAACTTATTAATGATGAATCTTTTATTTTATTGCCTCTGGATCACCCACTTCCCGGAGGACAGGATGCAGAGCAATATTCATATAAACTGGAAACAATGCCGGCATTACTCTCTTCCAGAGGGGAAGATGGATTTATTGAGTCCCTGGATTACCGGGGTGTTACTGTTTTATCTGCTTATAGATCTATAATGGTCAATACTGATTGGGGAATGGGTCTGATATTAAGCCGCGATTCTGAAGAACTATATAATCTGATTAAAAATCAGGTAGTAACAACAATTATTATAAGTGGATTAATTATTCTGTTTCTTATTCTTATGGTGATACTTCTGTCCCGGGGAATTACAAGCCCAATAAGGAATCTGATGAAAGTATCAGAACAGATAATGTTGGGGAATTATACTCTAAGAGCAAGGGTTCAGAGTCATGATGAAATTGGAAAACTTACACGTTCTTTTAATAATATGATGATAAACCTGACAGAATCGAGAGAAAATCTTGAATCTAAAGTAGTAGAACGAACAAAAAATCTTGAGCTGGAAATTATTGAGCGTAAAAAAATAGAAGAAAGAATAAGAAAAATATCATATGCAGTAGAACAAAGCCCCAGTGTAGTATTAATTTATGATAATAACTTTAAAATTGAGTATGTAAACCCTGTATTTACAAAAATAACAGGATATTCCCTGGAAGAGGCTCTTGGGCATGATCCTGCTTTCTTAAATACAGGTGATTTCCATTATAAAAAAAGGGAAAAATTGAGGGAATTAGTTAGGGATGGTAATATTAAAAGGGAAGTATTTCATAATAAAAAGAAAAATGGAGAAGAATACTGGGTTTCAGTATCTATTTCTGCGATTAAGGATACTACTGGAGAATTTACCAACATTTTGGAAGTACAGGAAGATATTACAGAGGAAAAGGGACTTAAAGAACAGCTTATGCATGCTCAGAAACTGGAAGCCGTTGGGACTCTTGCCGGGGGAATTGCCCACGATTTTAACAATATTTTGAGTGTTATACTTGGATACAGTGAATATTTACTTTCAAAACTTGATAAAGAGGATAAAATTTATCCTATGATGGAGGATATAAGAGAAGCAAGTAACCGTGGGGCTTCTTTAACAGGACAGTTATTGGCCTTTAGTAGAAAACAAACAGTACAAATGACTTCACTCAATTTAAATATACTGCTTAAGAATATAAAAAAGATGCTGCTACGCTTAATAGGTGAGGATGTAAAACTCTCTTTAAATCTGGAAGATAATTTATGGCAGGTAAAAGCAGATCATGGTCAGATGGATCAGATTATAATGAATATGGTTATAAACTCAAGTCATGCTATGCCTGATGGGGGATCTCTCATAATCGGTACAGGAAATATTGACATTAAAATATCAGATCCGAAACTTAAACCCGGAATTGGAGTAGGAAAGTTTGTGTTTTTTTCGATCAAAGATACTGGCTGCGGGATAGATGATTCTAAATTATCCAGAATTTTTGATCCTTTTTTTACCACAAAACCAATTGGAAAGGGAACTGGACTAGGACTATCTGTAGTTTATGGAATTGTAGAACAGCATGAAGGATGGATTGATGTAAAAAGTATAGCTGGAAAAGGTACAGAGTTTATAATATATCTGCCGGTACTGGAAAAACCGGAATCTGTTTATTCTGAAACTAATTTACAAATTCCAAATCAAGCTGGAAAAGGAGAAAGAATACTTCTGGTGGAAGATGACATGTCATTACGTTCTTTTGCAGAAAAGATTCTTACTGAAAATGGATATATAGTCTTTTCAGCATCATCTGTGAATGAGGTTTTTGATCTTTTTGATATTGAATCCGGTATTTTTGATATTATTTTCAGTGATGTTATGCTTCCGGATATCAATGGAGTAAAACTGGTCGAATTTCTTCTGGAACGAAATCCACAGGTTAAGATTCTTCTTACAAGCGGTTATACAGATGAAAAGTCACATTGGGACTATATTGAGAATAAAGGCTACAATTTCCTTCAGAAACCTTATACCATGGATACGCTTTTAATTAAAATATCTGAAGTTCTAAAGAAAGATAAAGATAAATAATTCAATCATCATCTTAAGAAATCCTCATCAGTACCGATATTTATAAAAGGATCATACTGGAGGGATAAATGATTAGAGGTTTATATACCGGAGCAAGCGGAATGATGGCTCAGATGCACCGTATGGATGCACTGTCAAATAATCTTGCTAATGTAGATGTAACCGGTTATAAAAAGGATACTTCAATTAGTAAAGCCTTCCCTGAAATGCTTATTAGACGTATGAATGATGATGGCCTGTATAAGTTCCCTTTTGGAAGTATGGATACAGCTCCGGTTGTGGGAACTCTTGGAACCGGTGTTGAATATAATGAATCTTTTACAGTATTTAGTCAGGGTGCTCTAAAACAGACAGAAAATCCCTTTGATATGGCTTTGGATGGAGAAGGTTTTTTTACAGTGGCCGTTGATGGTCAGGAACGATATACCAGAAACGGATCTTTTTTATTAAATGATGAAGGTACTCTTGTTACTAAAGATGGTCATCCTGTTTTAGGACAGAATGGCGAAATTAATATTAAGAAAAATAATTTTGTTATAGATGAAAAAGGAAATGTCTATCAAAATGCTGAATTTGGAGATAATCCGGAGAGACTTGTTTCTATGATGGAGAATGAGTGGCAGGATCTGGAACTAATTGATACTTTGAAAATAGCAGATTTTGCACGAGAGAGATATTTAAAAAAGGAAGGTAACAGTTTCTGGAAAAGTACTTTTGAATCCGGAGATGCAGTTCAAACTCAATTAGGTGCAGAAACTAAAGTTATTCAGGGTTTTTTAGAAGGAAGTAATGTAAACCCTGTTACTGAGATGGTTAAAATGATTGAAATAAACCGTGCATATGAAGCAAATCAGAAGGTAATTCAAAGTCAGGATTCTTTGACTGGTCGTCTGTTTAACGATATTTTAAGAGCATAGAAGAGGGTATAAAGTTATGATGAGAGCATTATGGACAGCAGCTTCCGGCATGACCGGTCAGCAGTTTAATATAGATACAATTTCCAATAATTTGTCAAATGTTAATACAACAGGTTTTAAAAAGACAAGAGCAGACTTTGAAGATCTTCTTTATCAAACTTCAAGAATTGCCGGAACACCAGCTACAGAGCTTACAAGTATTCCTACAGGGATTCAGGTCGGTCATGGTGTAAAGGTAGCAGCTACACAAAAAGAATTTACCCAGGGTGCTTTGCAGAATACAGGTAATGTTGCAGATATGGCCATTGCAGGGGAAGGTTTTTTTCGTGTACTTCTTTTAGATGGATCCTATGGTTACAGCAGAGATGGTTCTTTTAAAATTGATTCAGAAGGTCAGCTGGTAAACTCCAATGGTCACAGATTAATGCCGGAAGTTATATTACCCGAAAATTTTATCAGAGAGAGTCTTGGTATTTCCCAGGATGGCAGAGTTACTGTAAAAGTACCTGGAAATGATAATCCAATAGATGTTGCCCAGCTGGAATTATTTAGATTTGTTAATCCTGCTGGTTTGCAGTCTGTTGGTCAGAATAATTACAAGGTAACAAACGGTTCCGGAGATGCAATTGGTGGAAGACCGGGATTTGATGGTATGGGGCAGGTTAATCAAAAATTCCTTGAAATGTCAAATGTTTCTGTTGTTACAGAAATGGTTAATATGATAGTTGCACAAAGGGCTTATGAACTTAATTCAAAAGCAATACAGACTTCAGATACTATGCTTGGTATAGCTAATGGTCTTAAGAGATAGAGGAAGAATAAAAAATGGAAATAGGTAGTACAGCATTATCAGCAATGAACAGAATGACATTATCAAATGCAGGTAGTAGTGGTTCTTCCAATATTTCATCTATGGAAAGAGAATTAAAAAATTCAAATGATGAAAAAGTAAAACAGGCCTGTAGTGACTTTGAAGCAATTTTTATAAAGCAAATGCTTGATTCTATGAGAAAGACAGTTGACAAAACCTCCCTCCTTGGGGGAGGTATGGCTGAAGATATTTTTGAAGATATGATATATGATGAATATGCTAAAAAAATGAGTAAAACCGGTGATTTTGGTATAAAAGATATGTTATACAAGCAGTTAAGTGCTAATAGTAGTGATATACTTACTAAGTAAAAAATATATATTGTATAAAAAAACATACACCTATTCTGAAATACCTTTCTTAAAAGATAATCATTAAAGTAATTTCTTTCTATACAAACAATTAAAAGATAAATATTTGGTCAACTGCAGTTGGCACGTTAATTGCTTATTATGTGTAGGAGTTATTAATGAAAGCATCGAAAGATACTGAAGAAAATACTTTAAAAGCTTATTTTAGACAGATTCAACGTAGTGCATTACTAAGTTTTGATGAAGAGCTGGAGCTTTCGCGTAAAATACAGAATGGTGATGAGCTTGCCCGTCAAAAACTTATTGAAGCTAATTTAAGACTTGTTGTAAAAATATCTAAATCATATGTTACTTCAGATGTAAATTTTCTTGATGTAATTCAGGAAGGTAATTTAGGACTTATTAAGGCTGCAGAAAAATATGATCATAAAAAAAATGTAAGATTTTCCACATATGCAGCCTGGTGGATTAAACAGTCAATTGTACGAGCCCTGTCTAAGAAAAGACGAACAATAAGACTACCTCATAGAAAGGAAGAGCTGCTGAAGAATATACAAAAAACTTATTATTTGTTAAATCAGGAGCTTTCCAGAAAACCTTCCATAGCAGAGATAGCTCAGGATTTAAATGAAGATCCGGAAGATGTGGCCGCTTTAGTAAACTCAGCAGGATCAGTCTTTTCATTGGATAGTACATTTGACGATGACTCCGGCACACTTATGGATATGTATGAAGATCAATCTTATAATCCTGATAATGAGCTTATGAAGAAGAGTTTTAGAGAAGAAACTATGAAATTTCTGGAACATCTTCTTGAAAAAGAAAAACAAATATTATTGTATAGATTTTCTTTTTATGGTGGGAAAAAATATACTTTAAAGCATATAGGTGAAGAAATGGGAATTTCTCCGGAAACTGTACGTCAAATTGAAATTCGTGCTATAAAGAAACTTAAAGAACATGCCGTTGAATTAAAGGAGTATATTTATAATTAAGGATAACGGTTGACGAAAAATAAAAAAAATAATAGCTTTAGATCAATGGAAAAAAAAAGATTAAAAGTAGTTCTTGTACTACTTTCTGTTATCATAACACTTCTTTTATTTTCCATTGTTTTAATTAATGGTAAGAAAGATACTGAAAAAAGTGACGTTTATTATCAGGATCTTGAACCTGAAGAAATGGTTATAGATGAAAAACAAATTGAAGAACCAGTTTTTATTCCTGCAGAAACTATTGAACAACCTTCAGGAATCCTTTATTTTGTTATTGATGATGTAGGTAACAATCTTTTTCAGTTGAAACCATTTTTAGAACTTCCAATGAAAATTACTTTTGCTGTTCTTCCAGGATTAAAATATACCCGGGAAGCAATTGATCTTATAAGAGAAGCAGGAAAAGATTATATTATCCATCAACCAATGGAAGCTATTGGAGGTCAGAATCCTGGCCCTGGTGCATTGCTTCTGGGGATGTCTCAGGATGAGGTCAGAACTATAGTCACTAATAATATAAAAGACTATTATGGTGTCCATGGTATGAATAACCATATGGGGTCAGCTGGTACAGCGGACTATGAATTGATGAGTTTTTTGTATAAAGTATTAAAAGAGAACGAGATGAGTTTTCTTGACAGCAGAACAACGTCTAAATCTGTTGGAAGGGAATTGGCTGAAAAATTTGGTATCACATTTGCAGAGAGGAGTATTTTTCTGGATAACAGTAAAGAAAGACAGGCAATATTGGAGGCCGTGGAAAATGGTCTAAATATATCTGAAAAAAAAGGTCATGCGATTATGATCGGCCATATTTGGACAGAAGAACTAGCAAGCATTCTCCTGGATTTATATCCATCTCTACTTGAGAATAACTATGTACTAAACAATTTAACAGAATTGTTTACAGGGAATGAGTTTGATGAAGATCCTTGGTATTGAAACTTCCTGTGATGAATGCGCAGCTTCTGTAGTAGAAGATGGAAAAAAAATACTTAGTAATGTAGTTGCTACCCAAATTGAAGATCATAAACTTTATAATGGTGTTGTTCCGGAAATTGCATCAAGACTTCATGTTGAATGGATAAAGTCTGTAGTTAAAGAGGCAACAGAGGATTCTGGAATAAGTCTGGATTCAATAGATGGTATTGCTGTAACAAACAGACCAGGTCTGGTAGGATCTCTTCTTGTTGGGCTAAGTTTTGCCAAAGGTCTGGCATTATCTATGAATAAGCCATACGTTGGTGTAGATCATATTATGGCACATCTATATGCTCCATATCTTGAACATAATATTGAATATCCTTATTTGGGAGTCCTTGTTTCCGGTGGACATACAATAATAAGTCATGTAACAGAGTTTAATAAAATGGAAGTCCTTGGAACAACGATTGACGATGCCTGCGGTGAAGCTTTTGATAAAGTAGCAAAATTTTATGAGCTTGGGTATCCAGGTGGAATAGCTATTGATAGACTTTCTGGGGAAGGGGATTCCGAAGCCTTTAATTTTCCAAACCCTTCATTACATAAAGGGGATCATAAATATGATGTATCTTATTCTGGTCTTAAAACAGCAGTTATAAATCAACTTGATCAGTTTAGGAATGGTGATGCTGAGAAATCAAAGGCAAATATAGCTGCCAGTTTTCAAAGAGCTGCAGTAGATATACTAATGCGGAGAGTTAAACGCGCACTTAAAGATACAGGATTAAAAAGGGTTGTTGCTGGAGGTGGAGTTGTAGCAAATTCTCTTCTTAGAAAAAAATTACTTGGACTGGAACAAATTGAAACAATAATTCCTTCTATGTCCCTCTGTACAGATAATGCTGCAATGATTGCTGGAATTGGTTTTCATTACCTTGAACAAGGTATTAGATCTGATTATTCATTAAATGCATCTTCCCGGGTACCTGCATTCAGAAAAAAATATCCGTAAGGAACAGGCATGCCTGTTCCTTACGGAACGAATTATACAAAATTTCCTAAATTATATATATCCTCATCAGAATCATATAAAACTGGTTTATCAATGTAAGGTAATTGAATAAGGTTTTCGGCTATTTTTCTTATCGCCCTGGCAAATTGTGAATTTGGGCTGGATAGAGCAAGGGCTGTTCTATTAATTATTGATTCAGAAACTTGTTCTGTATATTCTATATAACCAATATACTCCATATTTATACCAATATTTTTTTTACATATTTGCCTTAATTTTGAACCCAGGCTAATTGCCTGTTTATTTCTTCCAATATTTAAAACTATTCTTGGATAGAAATTGTTAATCTGTCTCAGACTGAAATCTCCGGAATCAGGATTTATTTTTCTAAGATATTCTGTCAGAACAATGAAAGAATTATCAGTGCCTTCCATTCTATCTGTAAGAAAATGATGAATAGTTTCTCTTTCTTTACTTTTAGCAGGAAAACTTCTAAAAAGCATTCTAAATATAGTTGTTTTTAAAAATGCATACGCACTCAGGATAGAAGTTGTTTCGGGAGTTGTAACAAGAATACCTGTTTTAGAAATTAGAAAAAAATCGATAATATTGTAAGATGTTCCTGCACCAAGATCCAAAAGAATATAATCTGCTACCAGGTTTTGAATGCTTTTTATCAGTTTCTTTTTAATAAAGTATTGCAGGTTAGCTGTTCCGGGGATTAGAGAATCACCGGGAATAAAATAAAGACGATCAATTTCAGTTTTTACAATCAATGATTCAAGGGAAACATCTTTATTGTATATAAAATTACCTATTCCAGGATGACGGTTTTTTATTCCCAGACAGGTATGTAGATTAGAGCTGCCAAGGTCAAGATCAATGGCTATTACTGTCTTTCCCATTTTAGCCAGAGTAACAGCTAAATTTGCAGTAAAAATTGTTTTACCAACTCCACCTTTTCCACTTGCTATCGGAATTATGGTATTCATATTTATAAAAATAGATTATAATGCATTTAAAATCAAACTAATTTTTAAAGTAGATGAGGTGATACAGCACAAAAAGCTGTATAAGGGATAAAAAATGTCTGATAATTATAATTTGGATCATGCTATTAGAAAAGTTGAGGGTTTTCCTAAAGAAGGAATTGTTTTTTATGATATTACCAGTATTCTCTCGAATCCTGTTGCATTTTCCTTTTGTATTTCAGAAATGGTTAAACTCTACAAAGACTTATCAATTGATGGGATTGTAGCAGTTGAAGCCAGAGGATTTTTATTTGCAGCACCTTTAGCTGAGAAGCTTGGTATTCCATTAATTCTTGCAAGAAAAAAAGGTAAACTTCCTGGTAAGGTAATTGAGAGAAGTTTTGCATTGGAATATGGGCAGGATGTAATACAAATACAGGAAAATGATATAAAAAAAGATGAAAATATTTTACTAATTGATGATCTTGTTGCTACTGGTGGAACTCTAAAAGCTACTGCTGAATTAATTGAAGATTCAGGTGCAAATGTAGTCGAAATTTGTTGTGTTATAGGGCTTCCTTTTTTAAATAATTTCAAGCCTCTTAATAAGTATAAATTAACTACCTTAATTGATTATCAAAGTGAATCGATGTAGAAGAAGCTTATTAGCTTACAGGCTGTTAGGAAAGTATCAAAATGACAGACAACCCTATTAGTCTAACAGTCTGATTACCTTCTTCATTTCCCTTGACAAAAAGTGGGGCATTAGTTAAATTACCACGGTATCTGATTTATATAGATATTAATATTGGCCTATTGTGTAATTGGTAGCACAGCGGATTCTGGTTCCGTAAGTGAGGGTTCAAGTCCTTCTAGGCCAGCTTCTTTGGTCCCTTCGTCTATCGGCTAGGATGGAAGATTCTCAGTCTTCAGAGAGGGGTTCGATTCCCCTAGGGACTAATAGAAAATTTTAATTTTAATAGTTCTCTATTAATGTTATACTTAAAATTATGGAAAATAACTCAGTATTTGATCGTTTAATTGCGGGCCTGTCCCAGGCTGAAAGACTTGAGATGCTGCAAAAAATGCATCAAATTACACCTTTAAATGACCTCCCTTTAAATAATGAGTATTCAGAAGATGAATATGATTATGAATTACATTATAAAACTTTTAGTTTATTTGAAAAAATTATTATTTTCTTAACAGTTTTATTTTCCGCAAAAGAAAAAGCTGTTGTTGTGGAAAATTTATCAATGGATAAACTGGCAAGATCCCTTGAAAAAGATAATCCTGGTTTAATCAATTATTCAGAAAAAAAATTTTTAAATTATTTTTTGTTGGAAATTGAACAACTGCAGGAATCTTTGGATATTTTTAAAAATAATCTACCTGTAATACTAAATTCTAATGAAGGTGATTTTATTGCTTTTCTTGTGGGACTTCATTTTCCTGAAATTGAGGAAAAATTGCTTTATTCAATTGATCCCGGGGCTGTATCAGCAGATTTTGAATTTGAAAATTCCTTTCAGCTCAAAAGACATATTGAATTTAGAATTGATGAAATTCTGAGCGAAATAGATATAGATAAAAAGAAAATAATTTACAGGGAAGTTAAGTATCTTCATGTATTAAATGTTCTTACTGAATTTAATTTTGATAATTTATCGTTGGCATTTGCTCCTGATGATCAGGGAGAGAGTATCAGTTGTACTTTTATTGATATAAGAAAACCTCTTCATCAACTTATGGATACTCTTTTTAGTTTAAATGTATCTCCTTCAATAGATACTTTAAATGCTGTTTTTATGTTCAGCGAAGAAATTAAACATCCAAATAGTAATAATGATCTTGAAAAAACACTGAAGCTAAATATGGAAGATGCTAATTTTTCTCTGGATGCAATTCGAAAATTTAATTCGACAATACCCCTTGAGTCTATATTATGCCTGGTAAACAGAAATATGAATTTCCATCCTGCACATATTGGTGGCGCAGAAGATTGGTATGCTCTTTTCAGACGGTTTTGGTTTAAAAAATTTGATTTCATGATGGGGAAATTTACAGAAGGTGAGAAAAGATTGAAATTAGAGGAAGATGCAGCTTTTTTTCTTAATTTAACTGGAAAAGCTATATTAACAAATTATCGTGATGATTTGTGGGGTAAAGGATCTTTTGTAAAATATAAAGCCACTATTGGTTTTATAAAAGCTTTTATGACTGGTATTTTTTCCAGGGAGATAAATAAGCCACTTAAATTGGTACTTATTGATGGACAGTTTTACAAAGAACAGAATCGCCTGGACTATAATAGTTCATATAGTGCACTAATCGATGTTGTGGATTTTATTCAAAAAATAGACAATAGTTTATCATCAAATGGAGAGTACTATTCTTCTTTTATAAAAATGAAAAAAGAAAATAAAAATGAAAAAAACAATAAGGAAATTGAAGAATTAAAGAATTTTGTTGATAAGGAATTTAATAAAATAATTGTAAAATTTAATGAGGCATTGAATTTATTAATCAATGTAATTTCTGGAATTGTACAAGGTGAAATGGGCGGTATATATGATACCCTTTCAAATCTTGGATATATTGGAAAGGGTGAAAATAAAAATTTAATCACTCAGTTAAATGATATAAGGTTTAAACTTGATGAAGCTAAAAATATATCTTATCAATTATATGATCTCGAGAAGTTGCGCAAAGTATAAATACAAATACTTGCACTGAATTAAAATTTTAAGTACTGTATCTTTTTTGGACTGCCTGGGAGATTACTGATGAATGATATTAAGATAGAATGGAAAAATAAACTGGAAGATGCTTTATATAACATGACAGAAAAACACGGTTTGGAAATTTCAAGGGATCAGATTGATCTTATAGTTGAAAAACCACCAAAACCAGATATGGGTGATCTTGCTTTTCCACTATTTCCCTTTGCAAAAATGTTTAGAAAGAATCCTGCTGTAATTGCTGAGGATCTAAAAAAATATTTTGAAGAAAATGATAAAAAATCAGCTTCATCTATAATTACAACAGGACCATATATAAATATAAAAATTGATTTATCTGATTTAACTGGAAAAATTATAGAAGACATTATTAAAGCTGGAGAGTCTTATGGTCATACAAATGATTTAGACAACCAGAAAGTAATGGTCGAGTTTTCCTGTCCAAATACCAATAAACCTCTTCACCTTGGTCACCTAAGAAATGACTCCATTGGAATGAGTGTTGCAAGGATTATGGCTGCCAATGGTGCAGATTTACGAAAAGTTAATCTTATAAATGATCGTGGAGTTCATATTTGTAAGTCTATGCTCGCTTACAGGAAATTTGGAGATAAACAAACTCCCGAAGATGTTGGTATTAAGAGTGATCATTTTGTAGGGGATTATTATGTAAAGTTTAATACCTGGTCTAAAGAATACCCCGAAGCGGAAAGTGAAGCCAGAGTTATGTTAAAAGACTGGGAAGATGGAAAACAGGATGTTACAGATCTTTGGGAAATGATGAATAGCTGGACTATTTCCGGAATTAAAGAAACTTATAAAAAAACAGGTATTTCTTTTGATAAGTATTATTTTGAAAGTAAAACATATATGGAAGGGCGCCAGGAAGTTCTTAAAGGCTTTAAGGAAGGTGTTTTTTATAAAGAATCTGATGGGTCTATATGGGCGGATCTTTCAGAAATTAAACTTGATAAAAAAGTTCTTTTAAGAAGTGATGGTACATCCTTATATCTAACTCAGGATATAGGGACAGCTATTGCCAGGCACAGAGACTGGGGTTTCGAGAAGCTAATCTATGTTGTGGGGTCTGAACAACAGTACCATTTTCAGGTACTGTTTTATATTTTAAAAAAGCTTGGTTTTAAGTGGGCAAATGATCTTCACCACCTATCTTATGGAATGGTAAACCTTCCTGATGGAAAGATGAAGTCCCGGGAAGGTACTGTAGTAGATGCAGATGATCTTGTGGATGAACTTACTTCAATAGCAAAAGAAGAAATAATTGCCAAGGAAAGAGCTTCTTTGGTTGGTGATCTTCAAAAAACATCAGAATCTGTAGCTTTGGCTGCTTTAAATTACTTTTTACTTCAAATTTCTCCAGCTAAGGATATGATATTTGATCCTTCAGAATCTATCTCTTTTTCCGGGAATACCGGACCTTATCTTCAGTATATGGGGGCAAGGATAAGCAGCATGCTTCGTAAGTTTGAAGAGCGTGAAGAAGAATTCAAGGGTGCTGGTTTCAAACCTCAGCTTCTTATTCTTGATCAGGAAAGAGAACTTATTAAACTTCTTATGACCTTCCCTGAAATTATTTCTACTGCTGGGATGGGAATGAATCCTTCCATTATTACTTCTTATTTATACGATTTATCCAAAGTGTTCAGCAGGTATTATCATGATACTTCAATACTCAAGGATCCGGATAAAGATACTGTTGTAACACGTATTATGTTGGTTAAAGCTGTATTACAGGTATTAAAAAATGCATTTTATCTTGTGGGGATACCATATTTGGAGAGAATGTAGGGGTTAGAGATGCGATTAATCGCGTCTGTACCCTTCAATACCAAATTAAGTCTTAGTTAATCAAATCCGGATGTTCCCTAAAGAACGCCATAAGTATTGACCAGAGAGAGCCAGTTGTGCTATATAGTACCCTACGTTGATTTTGAAATAATTGAGGTTTAGTAGATGTACGCATTAGTAGAAATTTTAGGAAAACAATACAAAGCTGAAAAAGATTCTATCTTGAAAATAGATAATGTTGATGCTGAAACTGGTTCAGTTTTGGAGTTCGATTCTGTTCTTCTTCTTAATAATGATGGCAAGGTTAAGGTTGGAACTCCCTATGTAAAGGGCGTTAAGATAACTACAACTGTTGAAGATCATAAAAAAGACAAGAAAGTAACTATTATTAAATTTAAGAGAAGAAAAGGTTATAGAAGAAAACAGGGACACCGACAGAATTTTACCTATGTTAAGGTAAATGAAATAGCTGGGGTTTAATTATTTCTTGATAAATGTAACTTTATGGCTGGATCAAAGCGGATCTCTTTTAGGGGTTGATGCTTCCGGTCATTCCGGTTCTGCTGCAAAAGGTAATGATATTATCTGCAGTGCAGCTTCTGCATTATTAAGGACAGTTTCCCGTATTTTGGAAATTGAGCCTTCTGTCGAGCTTGTAGGCAGTATAGAAGAGCAGGGTGAGCTTCATTTAAGGCTTAAGCTTTTAGAGGAATCTAAAAGAGAGTGGTTAGGGGGTGTAAGCTCCTTTACTGTACTTGGTCTTAAAGATTTAGAAGCTGAGTATCCCTCATTCTGCAGGATTCAACTTGTTGAAAAGGATCCTGGTATTAATGATAATAAATAGATAAAATGGGCGACACGAAGTGTCGGGGACCCATTCTTAGTCGCAAAGGAGTAAGATTATGGCACATAAAAAAGGTGGTGGTAGTACCAAAAACGGAAGAGATTCTGAATCTAAACGTCTTGGTGTTAAACGTTCCGGTGGTCAGATTGTAAAAGCCGGTGAAATTATTGTAAGACAGAAAGGTACTAAATTCCATCCTGGAAATAATGTTGGTTGTGGAAAAGATTTTACTCTTTTTGCAAAGGCAGCAGGTGCTGTAGAATTTAAGCAAAAAGCTAATCGTAAGTATGTAAATATTAATACTGGCGCTTAGAATTATATAATAAGAGTTTGAAATGATAGGTTTTGCAGATGAAACCTTTATCGATGTTTCCGCCGGAAGCGGCGGTAATGGTGCTGTTTCTTTTCGAAGAGAAAAGTATGTTCCTTTTGGAGGTCCTGACGGGGGTGATGGAGGGAAAGGCGGCAGTGTTATATTTGTTGTTAAAAATAATTTAAAAACATTATCACACCTTAAACGAAAAAGAGTTTATAAGGCTGAAAATGGCCATCAGGGTGAAGGGCGTCGACGTCATGGGCGGGATGGTAAGGACACTGAAATAGCTGTACCCCCTGGTACTCTCATTAAAGATCCAAAAACAGGTGAAATTTTAAAAGATCTTACAAATATTGAAAGATTTGTTTATGCAAAAGGCGGAAAAGGCGGACTTGGGAATTATCATTTTTCCACAGCAAGAAAACAAACCCCCAGATATGCACAAAAAGGAAAACCTGTAGAAGAAACACGACTTCATATTGAACTGGCAATTATTGCAGACATTGGTCTGGTTGGTTTGCCTAATGCTGGGAAATCCTCACTTCTTAATGCTCTAACAAATGCAAATCCTAAAATAGGCTCATATCCATTTACAACTAAAATACCTAATCTTGGTGTAATGAATACTTCTGGTGGTGATTTTGTAATTGCAGATATTCCTGGAATTATCGAAGGTGCTTCAACTGGTGCAGGAATGGGATTCAAATTTTTAAAACATATTTCCAGGACAAAAGCTCTTATATTTCTTATAGATCTGGATTCTCCGGATTTTGAAGATGTTTTCAACATTTTATACAAGGAGCTTGAGGAATATGCTCCTGATCTTATTAGAAGATCAAGAGTAGTTCTTGGTACAAAAACTGATCTTGATGTGGATGAAATCTATCTTACAGAACTAAAAAAATCTTTACCAAATGAAAAGGTTCTTGGCATTTCTGTATTTACACGGGAAGGTTTAAAAGAGTTGGAAAAAATATTTTTAGGGTTAAATGGAGTCTGAATTGAAAACAATTATTATCGGTGGTACTTTTAATCCGATACATAATGGACATTTATACATAAGTGAAGAATTGAAAGTACAATTTGGATATGAAAGAGTTATTTTTGTACCTTCCAATTATCAGGCTCACAAATCCACATCTGACCTTGTCCCTGCAAAAAATAGAATTGATATGTTGAGATTAGCTCTGGAGGACAGTTCTTCTCTGGTTGATTTATGTGAGATTGAACGTGGTGGTATTTCATATATGCTGGATACTGTGAAAACAATACAGAATCAATATAATATTACAGGTCGAATTGGTCTTTTTATAGGTGATGATCTAATTAGTAGTTTAAAAGACTGGCATAATGTAGAAGAACTTCTGGAAGTTGTGGATATCGTAGTTGCCCACAGGGAATCTGAGAAAGAAATTGCTACAAATATTTTGCATAAATATTTGGATAATGTTTCAATAAGTATTTCTTCATCGAAAATACGGGATAGAATTAGAACCGGTAGAGCTTTTAGATATTTAATTCCAGAACAGGTATATTCATATATTAAAGATAAGGATTTATACAGAATAGATGTTTCAAGAAATTAGAAAATATATTGAATTAAATTTAAGCAGATCCAGGTTGGAGCATTCATTGTCAACTGCTTTGATTTGTATAGAACTATGCAGTAGATTTGGCATTGATGAGTTTAAAGGAAAAATAGCTGGTATTGCACATGATATTGCAAGAGAAACCCCTATAGATAATAAATTAATAAGTACTATAGATGATGATTATTTAATAAGTGATGAAGAGAAATTGAATCCTGTGCTTTTACATGGTAGAATTGGAGCCAGGATGCTTAGAAAAAACTTTAATCTTAATGATAATGAAATCCTCCAGGCTATACGATGGCATACAACAGGGCACCCTGATATGGGCAAACTGGGGCAGATTCTTTTTATTGCCGATTATATTGAACCAGGTAGAAAACACATTACTAATTCCATAAGAGCAACAATAATGCAAATGGATCTGGATGAAATGACATTGAAAGTTCTAAATGATCAAACTGCTTATTTAAGAAATAGAGGATACAGAATAACTAAAGCAACAATGCTTCTATTTGAAAATCTATCAAATAGTGGTAGAATTAAAACTATTTAGGATATATCTTGAGAAGAAAAAAAGCTGTAGATAGAATAATAATTTTACTTATTGTTATAATAATTGTTGCAAGCACCGGATTATTATTTACAAAACTTAAGACAGACAAAATAACAAATGCTATAGAAGAGGGACAAGTCATTAATACAATGATCATTGTTCATGAAAATGACAAACTTATTTTTTCTGAATTATTTATGTATGATAGTAAAACAGGAAAGGGTTCTTTATTTGATATACCCGGTAATTTGGGTTCAATAATTGATAAACTAAAAAAAATGGACAGGATTGACATTTTATTTAATAAATCAAATCCATTGGATTATGTAGATAAAGTTGCCAGCATATTAAATACAGATATACCATACTATATATCTATGGAGTTGAATGATTTTTCAAATATAGTAGATTTATTTGAAGGTGTAAATCTTTTTATTGCAAATCCTGTAGAATTATTAGATATTGATAATCTAATTTTATTACCATCTGGTAATCTTATTCTTGATGGTTCTAAAACTATTTCATATTTATCTTATAAAGATGAAACTTTATCTGATGTGGAACATATAAGTAGAAGACAAAAAATATTACAATCACTTTTCAATCAATTTAACAGTAAAAAAAGTTTATTAAGATCCAGGGATTTTACAAACTATGTTAATTCATTTATTATTTCTAATCTTAAAAAAGATGCTGTTATATCTTTTTTCAATATTTTTTCCAAATTAGATATTGAAAGAATTGTTTTTCAAAGAGTTCTTGGAAATACACGATTAGTTGGAGAGAAAAAATTACTCTTTCCTCATTATGAAGGAAAACTCCTGCGTGAAACCGTTCAGCAAACTATTACATCTCTTGCAAATACCGAAGTTATTAGTGCTGATGAACTAAATATAACTATTGAAATACTTAATGCTACTGGCCAGTCAGGACTTGCTGGCAGAACTTCACAGGTATTTAAGAGTTTTGGTTATGATATAGCAAGAGTAGCTAATTATGAAGAAGAGCCCAGGGATAAGACTGTTGTTGTAAGTTTAAATGGAGATCGTACAACTGCGGAAAAGGTTTCAGATATAATTCTCTGTAAAGATATATCCTATGAGCCGGACAGTTATTTTGAAAATAATTTTAATATATATAATTCTGATATAATTATAATTTTAGGGAAGGATTTCGATGGTAGATATTGTAAAGAGTAGTGATAATGTTGCGACATTAATTGGCAGTTTTATAAATGATCATAATGGTGAAAATGTTCAGGTTATTGATATACAAGAGCAAAGCAGCTGGACTGATTATATGATTATTTCAACAGTAAGCAGTACCGGACATTTAAAAGGATTGGTAAGACAGTTGAAAGAAATGTTGAGTGACAACTCAATTGATATTTTAAAGCGTCATAAACAGATTTCAGATGACGGATGGGAATTAATTGATTGCGGTTCTTATGTTATTCATTTGATGAGTAAAGATATGAGAGATTTTTATGATCTTGATAAATTATGGTTTTCCGGTAAAATAATTTTTCAGTCATCAAAATCATCATAATCCAGACCATCATCGTAATCCAGGTCATCATCCTCCATTAAATCTTCTTCATCCTGATCTACGGTCTCATCAAAATCGTCATCCTCATCGTCTTCACTATCATCATCAAATTCATCATCCAGAAGATCCTCTTCTACTTCTGAATATTTATCTTCAAATTCATTTTCATAGTCATAAAAATTATGATAGTAAAATGTTTCTCCATCCAGAATGCACGTACCTCATAGTAAAGCATTGAAACAATATATCTGTATATTATTAATACTTAATGGAATTGTCAAACAGTTTTGGGTCATTCTTTTGCACCAACTAAAAGATCAAAATTACCAAAACTTCCATATATTGTTTTATGCAGGATTTCTGCTGCTTCGTAAGTTGAAATAGAGATATTGGAACCTCTAAGAATACTTGGAGGAGTTATATTACAATCAATACCTTCAGTTTCCAGAAGCATTACAGCTCTGCCTGAAATTTGATTTAGGATTTCTCCAAATGCTTCTTTATGAAATTGAGTAAATTCAGATTTTTCAGCTTCCATGCCCATATTTGAAAGCATTTTATTGATAAAATTCATACTGCTTTGAATATCAGCACGAATAAGTAGAAATCCTGATATTTCTCCAGTAATACCTATGTTTGCAATAAGATCATACTTTTGATCCTTTGAATTGCAATTATCGATTTTTAATTCAGAAAAACCAATTTCTATAAAAATATCTTCTGCTGCTTTGATAAATAGATCTAGATTATTAAGGTTCATAAGAATTATTATAGGAAAGTAATTTCATACTGTCAAACGTTAGAACTAAAAAAAATATTTAGGATAATTCTTATGAAAAGGTTGAAAATATTTGCACCAGCAAAGTTGAACTTACATTTACAAATTACAGCAAAAAGAAATGATGGTTTTCATAACCTTACATCTCTATTCCAGATGATATCTCTATATGATGAAATAATAATTGAAACTATTAAAAAAAACAAAATTATTATAAATGGGGATTTCAACTGTATTCCTAAAGATAACCTTATTTACAAAGCTGCTGACTGGTTGAAAAATACTTTAAATATTACAAGTGGTTTTAATATAAGCTGTATTAAAAAAATCCCTTCAGGAGCTGGTTTGGGAGGTGGCTCCAGTGATGCTGCTGCAACTCTTCTGGGAATCATATCTCTTTTAAATTTGGATATAGAAAATACTTTATTACACAAAGGAGCTTTATCTCTGGGTAGTGATGTCCCATTTTTCCTTGGTTCAGGGACTGCAATTGTAATGGGAAGGGGCGAAAAACTGTTTTCATTAGAAACAAGACAGGATTTATTTCTTCTTGTTACTGATACTGGAATCCATAGCAGTACTAAAGAAGCTTTTAGAACGTTGAATTTAAATTATGAAAAAATTGATACGTTGTCTACAGAAGAAATTACTAAGGCTTATTTAAATACAGTGCCTTCTTCCTGGGCTTTTAAAAACTCTTTTTCACATTATCTTTATGAAAAACATTCAATTTATATGAAAATATTAGAAGAATTAAATTTAAATGGTTCTGAATTTTCATCTGTAACAGGTACAGGTTCTTCTGTTTTTGGAGTTTTTAGTGACGAATTAGTAGCAGATAATGCTAAAAAAGTATTAAAAAATAACAATATAGTGGCTCATAAAGTAAAAATGCTTGCGGACAGACCTAAGCCGGTTTACAATTACCCAACAGCTGAATAGCTATTACATCCTGGAGGGTATATGAAGATTACTGACATTAGGATTCGACGGGTAGGGGCAGACGGGAAACTTAAGGCTTATGTAACTGTTACCTTTGACGATTGTTTTGTTGTGCACAACATTAAGGTAATCGAGGGGAAAAACGGGGCTTTTATCGCAATGCCAAGTCGGAAGACTAAAACAGGTGAATATAAAGATGTAGCACACCCTATAAACTCAGACTTCAGATCTAAACTGCAGAGCGAAATTCTTATTGCATACGAAAAAGAACCAGCCGAAAGTGATATTATAAAGAAAGAAGAATCAAGCAAGACGACTGATTAAATATTCGTTAAAAATCAAAATTAGAATAGTTGTAGGCTATAGACTTTAATTAAAAAAAAAGTATAATACACAAACCAGTTGAACTGTTCCCAGGTGAGACTGGTATATTTTTGTCATATATATAATTTATATGCTTTGGGGCGTCGGCAAGTGGTTAAGCCACCGGTTTTTGGTGCCGGTACCGTAGGTTCGAATCCTACCGCCCCAGTATCTGATTTATAGTTAATTTAAGGAGCATTTCATGGAGCAGAATACTCTCGTAGGGTATGAACGTAATTTGTTTAAAAAAGGTCCTGCTGGACGTTTAAGGAAAGAAGGTAAAATACCAGCTGTTATATATGGTCATAATAAGCCGGTACATATTTCAGTTAGTGCAAGTGAATTTGATTCAAAATTTCATGTTATTTCTGAAAATACTCTTATTAACATTATTGTTGATGATAAAGATTATGAGGTTCTTGTTAAAGATTCACAGGAAAATATGATTATGGGTCAGATAACTCATATTGATTTTTTTGAAGTTGAACGTGGTAAAGTTCTTAAAACCAGAATACCTGTTGTATTAACCGGAACTTCTCTAGGTGTTAAAGAAGGTGGTCTTCTTGATCAACATCTGCATGAAATTGATATTGAGTGTTTACCTAAAGATATACCTGCTAATATTGTAATAGATATTACAGAACTTCAGGTTGGTGAATCTGTGCATATTAGTGATCTGGAAATAGCTGGTGATGTAAAGATTCTTAATTCTGATGATCAGTCTGTTGTTGGTGTTACAACTATTAAGATTGAAGAAGAACCTGAAACTGATGAAGAATTGGAAGAAGGTGAAGAATTGGAAGAAGGTGAAGAAACAGACTCAGAAACAGAAACAGAAGAATAATTTTCTATTTCTATTTATAGGACTGGGTAATCCAGGACGTGAATACCATGAGACCAGACATAATGCTGGTTTCATGGTAATTGATAAACTTGCAGAAAATCTTTCATTAAAATTTAAGAAACCTCTATTTAAAAATTATTTTATTGCCACCGGGGATTATCATAATAAACAGGTGGTACTAATAAAACCTATGACATTTATGAACAGATCCGGTTTAATTTTTAACTATATTCCAGATAAGTATTTTCATAATAATACTAAAATGGTAGTTATTTGTGATAATATGGATTTGCCTACAGGTACATGCAGAATAAAAAATAACGGATCCAACTCAGGGCATAATGGTATAAGTTCAATAATTAATGGTTTTGGTTCTGAAAATTATCTTCGTATCTATGTTGGAATTTCAAGACCTGTCAAAGGTGAATCAGTAATTTCCCATGTATTGGGAGAATTTGATGAATCTGAAAATTTAGATTTTAAATCAGGTATTGATAAAGCAGGTAATGCTGCTGTTTCTTTATTAACCACCGACGTACAGGGGGTTATGAATGAATATAACCGTAGAAACACTTGAATTAAAAGTTATAAATTCTCTTGAAAAATATAATATTACTAATAAAAGTAATATCCTTGTAGCTTATTCTGGTGGTTCTGATTCAAGTGCCCTCCTATGGCTTCTTAATAGTATCAGGGAAAAGTTAGGGTTTTCTATTCAGGCTCTGTATGTTAATCATGGAATCAGACCTATTCAGGAAATGGCAGATGAAATTAATGAAATTGAAAGTATTGCAAAAAATATAGATATTAAAATTGATTTTGAAACTATAGAACATGGTTTTCTTCAAACTAAATCTTATCAAACAGGCAGAAGTATTGAGGAGCTTGCAATAGAATACAGGTATTCTTTCCTTGAGGATGTAAAAGAAAGTATTAATGCTACTCATATTGCAATGGGGCACACTCTGGATGATCAAATTGAAACTTTAATTATGCGTTTTTTCCAGGGTTCCGGAATCCATGGATTATCTGGAATACCTGAAAAAAGGGACTATATAATACGACCTCTTCTTGGGATAGAAAAAAAAGAACTTGAAAATTATATAAAAATCCAGAGAATTCCATTTGTTGTGGATAAAACTAATGAAAATCCGATTTATCTTCGAAATAAAGTCAGATTAAATCTTATTCCTGTAATTTCTGAAATATTTCCTGGATATAAAAAATCAATTAATATTTTTTCTGAAAAAATGAACATGATTCGTACAATGTTAAGTGAAAATAACATAGATCAGGAAATTGGTTTGACCAAAGATGGTGATTCATGGTTTCCATTGAAAAAATTTGTTGATATCCCTCCATATTTTCAGGTTGAATTACTATATAAAAGTTGGGATATGTGGGAAAATAAACCTTTCCAACGCCTTCCTTATAAATTTTTGAGTAATGCTATTGGATATAATTACGAAAGTAGATCAGATATACTTTTAGATGGCTATTCCTGTAGACTAATAAAGTATAAAGAAATGATAATTTGGAAAAGAGTTGTTGTCGTTTCCAGTAAAAAAAGTTATCTTATGGTGATAACTGTAGGAGATAATGAGCTCTTCCCTGGATTTTATCTTAAAGTAGAAGAAGATACTAAGAAATTAAAAGATACAATATGGATTAATAGGGAAAAACTTAAGAAACCTGTACTTGTTAGGTCTAAGATGTCCGGAGATCGTATTTTGCTTGCAGAAGGAAAAAAGCCCTTAAAAAAATTATTTAACGAATGGGGTGTTTTACGGTCAGAAAGATGGAAAGTTCCTGTTATAGAAGATAAAACAGGAATTGTAGCAGTACTGGGAAAATCCCTTGGTTATAGTAATAGAATAGCACTTAACTATAAAAATTGTACGAAGAATGATAAAAAACTTGTACTTAGTGCTTATTATATGGAGAATATAAGTGAATAATCAGAATAAACCGCCTGAAAACAAAGAACCAAATAATATGAAGTTTGATTTTAATAAAAATAAATTTGCACTTTTCTTTTTATTATCTTTAATTGTTATGTTTGTACTTCTTTTTATGGTAAGTGAAAATGGCACAGAAGTAGAAATACCCTATTCAGTTTTTCTTTCATATCTGGAACAGGGAGAGATTGATGCTGTAAAAATTCTTGATAATAATGAAATAAGAGGAACATTATCCAATTCGGCAGGTAGTGAATACACAGTTTTTACTACGATAATTCCCTACTATGATGATAATCTAATGATTCAGCTTAGAGAGAAGGGAGTTAAGATAACCGGCGCAGCAAAAGCTCTTTCTGTTGGGCAGATTATACTTGAACTGCTTCCATGGCTTCTTTTTGTTGTATTTTTCTGGTTTATGTTAAAACAGTTTCAAGGTGGTGGAAATAAGGCCTTTTCGTTTGGAAAAAGTCGTGCGAAAAAATATCATTCAGAACTTGA
>DAOVSY010000562.1 GCA_030633365.1 Spirochaetaceae bacterium
ATTTACTCCTGATGACAAAATTTTAATGATATCCTGTAAATTGCCTGTTTAAATTCTCAACCTCTTCAGTGGAAAAAATTTTTACTTCCTGACCACTGGCTAAACAAGTCATATACAGTCCTGAAATATACTCCATGTGACCTGCAATTGAATATGCCTGTTCAATGCTTCTGGCACCACTTACAAGGCCATGGTTCCCCAGTAAAACAGCCTTTCTGTTCTCCATTCCTAAAAGAGCATTATTTGCCAGTTCTGAAGTGCCGAATGTTGCATATGGAACACATTGCAGTTCCCCTCCTGCACTGGCTATCATATAGTGAATTGCAGGAAGCCCTTTATTCAGACATGATAATGCTGAAGCATAAAAAGAATGAGTATGTACAACTGCATTTATATCTTCTCGATTTTCATAATAAATTGTATGTAGTTTAAGTTCACTGGAAGGTTTTCCCTTACCATCAACTATTTTTTCATTCAGATCAACAATAACTATATCTTCCGGTCCAATATCCATGTAGTCCTTACTTCCAGGAGTAATTGCCAATAATTTTTCATCTCTATTAAAAATAGATATATTTCCGCCTGTTCCCACAACCAAACCACTCTCAAGCATTTGTCTGGCATATTTAACAACTTCCTTTCTTTCCAATTCAAGCAACATCTATTTCTCCTTCGAGCAGCCATTAATTTATGATTCTATTTTAAAAAAATTAAGAGTAATTTACTATACAAAAAGAATTATTATTATGTAAAGATCTGTTTTTAGGTATATAATTTACTTATGGAAACAAAAGAAGAATTATTAAAAGATTTAAGAAAATTAATTAAAGATATCCCAGTCGAGGGACTTATTTTTCTTATTGAACAGGCAAATAAACTTGTTTACAACAAAAGAGTAGAAGAAATAAATGCCCTGCAGGCAAAAATTAATAAGAAAAGTAGTAAAAAATCTAAACCAACTAAAAAACAACCTGTACAAAGATGTTCAATATCCATAGAAAGAGGTTCATTTAATCGAAGTTTTATTCTTATAATTGGAACTACACGAAAAATAATAACTGAAGATGAGATGGTTAAACTTGTAAGAATATGTCACACAGCAAAAAATACAGCAGATGGTTCTACAAGACTTTACAACCGATTCAAACACGAAAGAGATGATATTCTTCTCGACGCAGGAATCGGGAGTAAAGATGATAAATGCCTGACAGAAATATATAAATACTTAAAAGCCAATTTTAGTATGGCTGATTAGATTTTACTAATCAGCTCTTCAATTTCATTATATGCATTCAAGTTTTTTATCCAGTTTTCGGGTATAGATTTTTTTCCATTGATAATTCCCAATAGCATTCCAACTGTCATACCTCTGGCTGCACTGTCTCCTCCTGATTTAACATTTTCTTCCATTGCAAGACGGTAATTATCTGTATATTTAGTAATTAAATGGATAACCCCCGGAAAACCATGATTAATATCACAAGCCTGACCAAACTTCTTTATTACCAAAGATGTTTTTTTCTTTGTACTGCTTTTAAGCCCTTGTTCAACCCAGTCCTGAATAGTCTGACTATATGCAGAGGCAATAGAGCTTAGAGATGAAAGAAGTTCCTTACCTTCAAGGAGAGCTACAGCCAGTTCAGCAAAAAAAGATGCAGCTTCCACAACAGATTCTGAGTTATGTGTAAGAGCTGTTTGAGACATAAAAGCTTTTTTTAATTCTTCCGGTTTTTCAGCTAATATTAGCAGGAGGGGAACTGCTCTCCCAATTGCGCTAAAATCTGTTGATTCGGAACCACAGAAGGTCCAGTCTGCACCTTTTTTTATATTATCAAGGGTTTCTTTAGTAGAATGATCAATATACCCCTTGTAGGTCTGCATCTCATCCATCCAAAGCCTGCCGAAAACAGATAAATCAAAAGAAGACTTTTCTGCAATATGTCTTAATAACCAAAGTTCCTGATCACCATA
>DAOVSY010000348.1 GCA_030633365.1 Spirochaetaceae bacterium
ATATATTGATTAACCCATGAGCTGCCCAGAGAAAATCCATATCGTATGGTGTTGGATTTACGGCACAGAATTCTAAAACCATGGAGCTTCCTTCCAGAGATACCTTTCTTGAAAAATGATAGGGGAACTTAATACCAGAAACAGAGCAGTTTAAAGAATTACCTACACGAAATACATCCCAGAGGAAACTACACAATTCCCCATGGTCGGGAAGATCCGTATCTTTCCACGGAAAAGAAGTATGGTGACCGGGTAAAATTGTCATAACCATATCATCATAACCACTCGAGTCTTCAGAAGTAAATGTATCACCATAAGCAGGCTTTCGTGTATAATCTCCCTTCAACTGCCAGAAAAGCTCTCTTTCGATAGGTTTATATACAAGTGAAGCTATCTTTGCCCCACGCTCCGGAAGTATAGATATTATTAATAATTCATTTTCCAGTGTAACTGCCTGTTCTCCCTTAAATAGAGTAACTTCTGTTTTTGTTTCAGATTTCAAGAATCTTCCTCCTGGGAATAGTGATTTTCCTTTCTCTTTCGATAAGCCCTGGGAGATACTCCCATTATTTTCTTAAACATCCGAGAAAAATAGTAGCAGTCTGCAAAACCCAGATCATCAGCTATTTCATAGACAAGCTTATCAGTGCGGTCCAGTTCACTACAAGCATTCTGAACCTTCAGCCGAATAAAATAATCCATTGGAGAAAATCCCGTCTGCTTTCGAAAGAGACGCATATAGTAATTCTCCGAAAAGCCAACTATCTCTGTTAACTCCTTTAGAGAAAGATTGCCTCTGAAGTTTTTCTTCATAAAATCAATAGTACTATTTATTTTTCCCCTTGTACTGTAATGAGTAACCTGGCATAGCTCTGGAGTATCCCAGAAAATTCTCCCCATAAGGCTCATAAACTCCAGGGTAGAATAGGTCAGATTTTCAACAGAAAGTCCCATTTCAAGACGATAAAAGATCCTGTCATAGACTTGAATAATTTCGTCACAGTCATCCATAGGAAGGTGAAAAACATATTTCTCTTTAGGAACCCTATTTAAAAAAGAACTACTATTCTCTCCCCTAAAGCATGCCCAGTAAATTGTAAAAGGGGAAGAAGTTACTTCCCAATAGGAATGGGGAATATTTTTCGGTAGAATGAGAAACTCATTCATTTTTAATATAACCTTTTCACCGTTAATATTAGCTGTTCCTATCCCATTGGTGCAAAATATTATAGTGTGACTTGAGAATCCATTTCTCCTTATAATATTGTTGAACTCTGCATTAGGAAAGTACCCTATATCAGTTATATAGAACAATTTGAGAAGAGGTAAAAGAGAAATTTTCCGTATTAGATCTTCAGGGACTACCAGAAGTTTCTGCTGTTCAAAGCTCTCTTTCTGTGTAATTAAATTCATTTGTTCAGAAATCTTAATACAGTAAGGTGATATTGTCCATCTTTAAGTGAAATCATTCATGTCCATACCGTCTGATCGGGTTTATGATAAATTAAACAAGGGGGATTGTATGACAAATACAGATAGGTTTAATAAATCCATTAACAGACAGAAAGTCGATAGAATTATGACCTATGATTTTGTAGATAATACTGACGTTCTTATTCACCACGGCGGTTACAATCCTGAAAAGAGCTACAGTAGTGATGAACTGCTTGAAATTAACGCAAAAGCCTTTAAGAGCATTGGTTTGGATGTTACCAGATATGCCTATGACCCTGTAAATCACTGGATGAGCAGTAAAATTGATAACTGGATCAGATTTTTCGGTGTGGACAGAAATAATTGGAAAGTTGGTGTCAAAGGCGGTTCTGCCTGGATCTCCGAGCGGCCTTTCAACGATCTGTCCGGACTTGAAAAGAACATGCCCAATATGCCTGTCTATGAAGAAGTAGAAGAGTGGTATAAACCATGGATTAATGGAACAAAGAAAATATTTGATCAGTACGACAGGATATTCATAGGAGCAGTCGAAGGCCCCATAACAGATGCCTATACATACGCCGATATGGAGCTTTTTTCATTATCCATTTACGATGCACCGGAATTGATTTCCAGACTACTGGACTGTACAGGAACCTTCTCAGCCCACATTGCCAGGGTCTTTGCTGAAAACCAGTCCGCTCCTCTTCAGTTCATGGGAGAGGATATTGCAGGCTCTAACGGACCAATCTTCAGTCCATCATTTGTTCATAAGGAGGGACTGCCCAGATGGAAATGGATCAGCACCCCTATACAGGAAAAGGGAGGGAAATTTCTTTTTCATACAGATGGAAAGTATGGTGACTTCCTCTATAACATTTTCGATGAGCTAAAAGCAGACGGATTGAATCCTATTGAGCGTTTAGGCTGTAACGATGTCTTTGAAATTCACGACCAGTATCCTGATAAACTTCTCTTCGGAAATGTCTGCTGTGAAGAAACCCTCCCTTATGGGAACATCTATGATGTTGAGGATGAGACCCTGGAGTTGATTGAAAAAATTGGTCCTGATGGAGGAATTTTTATAGGCTCATCCAGTGAAGTACACGAACTGGTTCCCATCGAAAATACAGAAACTATGTATCGTACTGTCCATGAGTACGGAAGCTTCCCAATCGATATCGACAGAATAAAAAGGCGGCGTAGAGAGATAATTTCAAAGCTGACAACCAGGAAATATTAAAATAATTGACAAATATAGATTCAACTGAATAAATATATGTTATGGAAAATAATTATGATGAAATATTACTTGATAAAAATTTCCCATTCATCTATAAGCACAAGAAAGATAAACCATTACCTGATGGAGTAATACCAAACCACCTTCATGACTGCCTTGAAATAAATCGGATTGTCTCCGGAAGTGCAAAGATATTTGTTAACGGCAGAATAATTTCAGTTTCTGCAGGAGATATTCTTCTTTTCAGCAGCCACGAACTGCATTCATGGGCAGTTTCCCGGGAGGGTGCAGAATGGAAAGTTTTTATGTTCGACAAAAACCTTGTTTGGCCTGACACCTTCAATCTTATGGAGTACAGATATTTACTACCTTTTATATATATTGGTGTTAGTGATATTGGTAAATTAAAAGCGGATCAGGAAATTACAGATAGGGTAAGAATATTACTTAAAAAAATTGACTACCTGTTTACTGAAAAAAATGAGGGTTATGAACTGGAGATAAAAGCCAATCTTCTTCTTGTCCTAAGTAAACTCTATAGTTTTTTTTCTCTACAAAATATGATCAGCAAATCATACAATAGAAATAGCTTTTTGAAACTCTACAATGTACAGAAACATATAAAAGAACATCTTTTCGAACCAATATCCCTTGAATTTGCAGCAAATATAGCGGGAATGCAGAAGAATTATTTCTCTAGTTTTTTTAAAAAAACGATGGGTATAAATTTTTCTGAATATATACTCCGTCTAAGACTATTCCATGCTATACATCTTATTGAAAACACAAACCGTACTACCGCTGATATCATTTATGAGTGCGGCTTTAATAATGAATCATATTTTTACCGTATATTCAAAAAAATGACTGGTAGAAATCCATCATTTTACAGAAATATAAGTCCATAGAGATACATAAAATGTTATACAGCGCAAAAAGCTTAACTGTTTACACTATTCCCTGTCTTTTTTCTTCATCTTTTTCCTGGATAACGATATTCCTCCAAATCCGCTAATTATGGC
>DAOVSY010000223.1 GCA_030633365.1 Spirochaetaceae bacterium
ACAATAACAACAGACCTTGCCAGACCTTCTTTGCCAAGATCAGATTCAAGAAACTCTTTTACTTCTCTTCCACGTTCTCCTATTAAAGCAATAACATTAATATCAGCATGAGTATTTCGGGCAATCATTCCTAGAAGGGTAGATTTTCCAACTCCACTCCCGGAAAAAATACCAACCCTCTGTCCCATACCAACGGGAGTCAGAGAATCAATTGCACGAACACCTGTTACAAGTCTGTTTGTAATTGATTTTCTTTTTAATACATGCGGAGGTGTATTACGAACAGGAAATGACTCTGCAGAGCCAATTGAGCCCATATCATCTATAGGTTGCCCCATACTGTTCAAAATCCGACCCAAAAGCCTCTCTGATACTGGAACAGATAAATACTCTCCCATAGCAACAACAGTACACCCTGGTTCTATTCCTTCCATATCATCAAATGGCATAAGCTGAACTATTTCATTATGAAAGCCTACAACCTCTGCTCTTATCATACCAGCCCCTCTTGGGACAAGAATATGACACAGTTCTCCAACAACAACCTGAGGCCCAAGGCTTTCTATAATTAAACCCTGAACTTTCTGAACAACTCCACTGTATTTTATTGGATCAACTTTATTCAGAACGGCCTCATACTTTTCGAACATTAGTTATCTCCCTTTGCTTTAATAGGGACTAAATCAAGTATTTTTTCTTCTATTTCATGGAGTTGAGATGAAATTCTGGCATCAATTTCACCAAAGTCTGTTTCAATAATACATCCACCCCTATCAACAGTAGAATCTTCAACTACTGTAACAGAGCGTATATTCTCCACCATCCTCATAAAATCTTTAATATGTTCCGAAGTAAGTTCCACATCTGCAAGATTAACTTTAATAAGAACTTCTCCCCTGCTCTTTAATTTTCTTAAAGCCTGAATAACATTATTTACAACCACGTTTTTCTGATTTTCAGAAATTACCTTAACAACTTTTTTTGCTATCATCACAACAAGATTAATAACCTGGGTTTCTGATTCATCAATAATATCATTCCGCTTTTCTATAGTTTTATCTATAATGGAATGAAGCTGCTGAACAAGCCTTTCAACTTCAACCTGCCCTTCTGCATACCCTGTTTCACGGCCGGCTTCATAGCCTTCCTCTTCTGCTTTTTTCCTGATTTCAGCCAGATCAGACTCTACTTTTTCAGTTAACTCATCTGCATTCTTGCTGGCATCTGAAACAAGCAAATCAGCTTCATCTTCTGCCTTTTTCTTAAGTACCTGGATTTCATCAGTTTTCTGCTGAACTTCTTCAAAAGCTCTCTGGTCTGCATCTCTAAGAATTTGCTCAACCTTAGACTCTGCAGCTTTAATCATATCCTGTTTTTCATTTTCCCAGTTATTTCTAAAAAGCTCTGCCTCTTTTCTTAGATCATCAGCAGTAGGACCGGAATATTCCTCAATAACAGGAGCCTCATCCTCCACCTCAATTTCCGGAAAGGGAGAATTCAGAGTCACCCTGTTATTAACATTAACAATTTCCATTGCTCTAAAAACATTTTTAGCCAATTCTATTCCCCCTACAAACTAAGTTATACGACCATCTCATCTTCACCGGATCTTGCAACAACAATTTCACCGCTGTCTTCAAGTTTTCTTATAATAGAAACAATCTTCTGCTGAGTCTCTTCAACATCTTTAAGTCTGATTGGACCCATATATTCCATCTCTTCTTTAAGCAATGCAGCTGCACGTTTAGACATATTTTTATATATCTTATCCTGAACTTCACCTTCAACACCTCTAAGGGCCTTTGCAAGTTCAGCTGTATCAACTTCTCGAAGTACCTTCTGTATAGCTCTGTCATCAAGAAGAACAATATCTTCAAATACAAACATCCTCTTCTTTATCTCTTCAGCTAATTCAGGATCCTCTTCTTCCAAAGATTCAATTATCAGTTTCTCTGTAGATCTATCTACAAGGTTAAGTATTTCAACTATGTTTTCCACACCACCGGCAGCTGTAAAATCCTCACTGGAAAGAGTTGAAAGCTTCTTTTCAAGAACCCTTTCTACCTCCCTAAGTACTTCCGGAGAGGTTCTATCCATTGTGGCAATACGTTTTGCAACATCCGACTGAACATCTGCAGGTAATGCACCCAGAATAACAGAAGCCTTTGCCGGCTCAAGATAAGCCAGTATCAAAGCAATAGTCTGAGGGTGTTCCTGCTGTATGAAGTTTAAAAGATGGGCGGGATCAGTTCTTCTAATAAAATCGAAGGGGCGTACCTGCAGACTGCTTGTAAGTCGGTTTATAATGTCGACTGCTTTCTGGGATCCCAAAGATTTTTCCAAAAGCTCTCTGGCATAATCTATACCACCGGAAGTAATAAAGTCCTGAGCCATCATCAGCTCTTTAAATTCCATAAGAACTCTGTCACGTTCCTCGGGTTCTACATTATCAAGACGGGCTATTTCAAAGGTCAGAGTTTCAATTTCATCTTCCCTAAGATGTTTAAAAATCTCAGAAGAAATTTCTGAACCCAGTGTTACAAGGAAAACCGCGGCTTTCTGACGTCCTGTAAGTTCCTTTTTTACAGATTTCTTACTACCTGCATCAGCTGCATTTGCCATTTACTACTCCTCTACCAACCAGGTTCTAATAAGCTGGGCAACATCTTCAGGATGCTCCCTGGCCATATTTATTGCATTCTCCTGCATCTCCATTCTGGCCCTTTCTTCTACAGACATAGCAACATCCATCTCTTCCTCTTCTGCACTCTTTAGAGCAGCTTCACGCATCATCTGGTGCTGTCTTGCAAGCTCTTCCTCTCTTAGACGTCTTCTACGTTCCATTTCTCTGGAGATAATTCTGAATATAATAAAGGCTACAATTATTACAGCTACACCAATAATAGAATACAATACAGCCTGCTGAACCCTTTTCTGATTTCGTAATTCTTCATCTTCCTTAGAAAACTGATCAGCTCTGTTAAACTGAATATGCTGGGTAATAACAGAGTCACCTCTCGCCTTATCAAATCCAATAGCATGTTCAATAAGAGTCTGTGCTTTTTTTATCTCCTCATCACTGACAGGAGTATATTCTCTTTTTATTATACCGCCATTTTCAAACTGGATTTCACCTTTATCATCATAGACCTGACGCCAGGTACCATCTATAGCAGCACCAACTGTTATCCGTTTAATCTCCCAGGGGCTTTTTTCTTCATAAATACTTCTTGTATTAATTTCTTCGTTAACAATTGCTGATGTTTTTGAATAATTTCCTACAAGATTGTCAAGATCCTGATATGCAGGAGGAGTTTGCCCCTCCTGACCGGGAGGTCCCTCAGGATTAAAACCAGTACCATTAAATTTTTCAGATAAGTCTTCACTTGACCTGGTAATTGAAAGAACAAATGCAGATTCATCATATGGAGTACTTGGATTATCCTCTTTTGTTGTAATAGGATAATGTTCCTCTGTAGAAACTGTTTCTTTAGTAAAATCAAGATCAATTTCAACTTTGGTAATACTCATCCTGTCTTTACCAAATATTTGTGATAATTCCACAAATATTTGTTCTTTATATGAATTTTCAAGAATCTGCTTCTGTTTCAACTGCCTGCTTGATAATTCAAGTCGATCGAAATCTGCAAGATCACCAAAATCGTTTAAAACTGTTCCTCTATAATCTGAAATAACTATATTATCAACAACCAGTCCCTCTACTGCAAACTGGACCAGTTTAACAATTCCTTCAATCTTTTTTCTATCTGTAACAATATCAGAACCTGGTCTGGGTGTAATAATTACAGATGCTGTTACAGGATTCTGATCTTCTGCAAAGAGCTTATCTTCCGGCATAACCAGAGTAACCTGTGCTGAATCTACATCATCAAGAGCTTCAATATGATCCTGAAGGTTTTCAGTAACTGCCTGTCTTAGGTTTATATTTCTCTCAAAATCTGTTAAAGACCAACGATCCATTTTAAAAATATCCCAGGGAGATGTTCCGGAAGGAATTAAATCCTCTCTCATTAGAATGGCAACCATTCTTTGAGCAGTTTTCCTGTCTGCAACATAAATACGACCTTCTTCGGTAATTTTATGTTCTACACTCTCCTGATCCAAACGCATGGAAATATCATCCAGTTTTTGAGGATCACTTATTGGGGATGTAATTAGAAGAACCATATTTGGCTCAGAACTGAAATTAGCTAACAGAACCAGACCAGTCAGAGTAACACCAATTATGGCAAAAAGAATTATTTTCTGTACAAGAGACCATTTGCCCCAAAGTACTTTTACCTGTTCTCTAAATTTGTTTAACCATTCGTTCATTCTCCCCTCCCAAAAAGAATGCAGCCAGGGATAATCTACCTTATATTAATTATCTCCCGATAGGCCTTTAATGCATTATCTACTACCGACTTTGTCATTGTTATTGCTAAGTTGGCCTTACTCATAGCAATTGTCACATCATGAACATCGACACTGTCCGGATTTATAATATACTGCTCAGTTAAAGCTGTGCTTTCCTGGGCAAGATCATTCACTCCATTTAGAGCATCCATTACCATTTCACTAAATGAGGACGCACTACTTTCAACTTCCCGGCCTTCATGCAGCCGGCCTGGAATGTGTGCAGCATTAGTTCGCAGAACATCTACTGCATTCCCGCTAACCTGACTTATATCAAGAAAACTCATCTACTACCTCCCAATTTCCAAAGCTTTCATAAACATAGCTTTACTACCATTTACCACGGCTACATTAGCCTCATAAGATCTTGAAGCGGATATCATATCCACCATTTCTTCTACAATATTTACATTGGGCATCTCAACATAACCCTTCTGTGGTCCTGTTTTAATTGCATCAGGATGAGTTGGATCATAGACTAATTTTGGATCTCCATCCAAATCTTTACCAATTTCAACTATTCTAACACCCTTACCAAGACCATTATCCATGGTTTCCGGTAAAAACGGAGAACGCCAGTAAGGTTCCTGTACTTTAGGTCGGAAAATTACCCTGCTCCGACGAAAAGGACCACCTTCTGCTGTTCTTGTAGTGTCTACATTTGCAATATTATTTGAAATAACATCAAGTCTGGTTCGCTGTGCACTTAATCCCGATGCCGCTATGTTAATACTACTGAAAATGCCCATATATTACCTACCTTAATACTATATTCAACTGAGTGAACTGATTTGAAATAGATCTTGTTAATAGATCATATCTAAGTTGATTTTGAAGAAGGAGCATACTTTCCTGCTCAGCATCAACATTATTTCCATTATTATCTGTTTGAGTAAGATAGTCTAAAAATCTTGTAGGACGTACATCCCTATAGTTCTGAACACTATCAAATG
>DAOVSY010000213.1 GCA_030633365.1 Spirochaetaceae bacterium
AACCATTGGCTTTATAGCCAGCGCGCTTATTCCTCTTGTGGAAGACACTTTGGCCGATCAATACCGGAGAAAAGTAGAACTGGTTCGGATTGTACTAATAAGCAGCAATTACAGCAGACTTCCTGAGGATGCTGTTTACGTTTTACCTGTTTCTGCAGGCCCTGCAATTATTCAGTATATGAATCCCTCATTAACATCCAGTCGTCTCCTGGAAAAACTTTCTAATGATGAAGAATCTTTAATACTGCAGGATGATGATAGTCCAGATCCTGATTTCTTTTATCTGGATATTAGTGATCCCGACAGTTTTATTATTCAGTACATATTAACACAGAATGGGATTTCTTATCGGGTTGGCTTCAGTTATGCTGCCCTGCGAATGTCTGTACACAGGTTCTGGGTAAAATTTATTCCTGTTGTCATCGGTGTTACTGTTTTTATGCTTATCCTATTCCCGATGGTTCTGGTAAAAGGTGTTTTAAAGCCCCTTAATCGTTTATTGGAAGCTGTTTTCCAGGTTGAAGAAGGGAACTATCAGTTGGCTCTGGCTGTTACAACCGAGGATGAGGTGGGCCGGCTTGCTCATGGGTATAATCGTATGGTTCAGGCTCTGCGAAATGCGGAGGGGAATTTCAAGGCTCTGGCAGAAAATGCACCTGCTGCTCTTTTTATGCTGTGGAGGGATGGTATAATGGCATATGCCAATAACAGAGCGATTGAAATATCAGGTTTTGATCGTAGTTCACTTCTTAAGAAAAATTTTCGGGAGTTGATTCACCCGGATTATCTACTCAAAATAGAAGCACGCTTTTCTGCAAGGATGCATGTGCGAGAAGTAAGCAAAGCACACGACCAGCACAGGATGAATGGGTCAGTAGATTCCAATTCTTATGAGATAAAAATAATCAATAAAAACAACCATACAATTCCTGTAGAGATAACCGGATCAAGAACATATTGGCATAACAACCCTGCAGATGTTGTAATTTTAAGAGATATTACAGAAAGAAAGCAGGCTGAAGAACTTCTCCATACTCAAACCCAGCAGTTAATTCAGGCAGAAAAACTGGCTTCTATTGGTGCCCTGGTCGCAGGGGTAGCCCATGAGGTAAATAATCCAAATCAGGTTATATCTATGAATGCCAGATTTCTTTCAGAAGGGCTGCCAACTTTATTTATGGTAGCCGAATCTGATGAAGAGCTGGATGACAGTCTTAAAATTGCAGGTATGGTATATGAGGAGTTTCAACATGCTGCAAATTCAGCTGTAAATGAAATTGATTCCAGTACAAAACGAATTGACCGTATTGTAGGAGAATTGAAAAGTTTTGCAAGTGGAGGAGTAAAGGGAGAACAAGGACTGATAGATGTAAATGAAGTGGTTCATGCCGTTGTGGATTTATCCAGATTCTTTATTCATAAAGCAACCGATCATTTTTCTCTAGAGCTTGGTGAAATGATCCCAAAAGTAAGAGCAGATAGTATTCAGCTGGAGCAAGTAATACTTAATCTTGTACAAAATGCCTGTCAGGCATTAGCTGATAAAGATAAAAGTATAACTATAAGAACTAAATATGATGAAACATCTAAAAAAATCAAAGTTGAAATTTGTGATCAGGGTAAGGGCATTTCAAAGGATAATCTCATCAAAATTACTGATCCTTTTTTTACAACTCGCAGAGAGGCTGGAGGAACTGGTCTGGGACTATCAATATCAAAACGTATTATTAAAAATCTGGGAGGGACAATTGGATTTAACTCTACAGAAGGAAATGGAACCACCGTTTTAGTATCCATTCCAGAGGGGTGAAATTTTAATACAAGAGAGAGCTATTGAATTTGAATATAAAAGCAGATAATCTGAAATTATAGATTCTAATCAATAATCTAAATTAAGGTCTAAGATGAATAAATTGAATTCAGATCACATTAAACTAGCAGAAAATATTTCTGAACATTTTAGTTCGATACCTCAGGTAAATGCAGTTGCTCTGGGCGGGTCTTCAGCAAAAGGATTTACCGATAGATTTTCAGATATAGATCTGTATGTTTATTCCGGAGAAACAGTTCCATTAAAACCTCGTCAGAATATAGTTAAGGAATTTGGGGTTAAAAAAGCTGACCTGAATCTTACTTTTTGGGACTTAGGGGATCAATGGATTGATCCGGATACTGAAATTGAAGTAGATATCATTTACTGGGATAAGAACTGGATTCAGGGCCAGATTGACCGTGTGCTTGTTAATCATGAAGCCAGTGTGGGTTATTCAACTTGTTTCTGGCATACAGTTCTAAACTCTACACTTTTGTTTGATAGAAATGGCTGGTTTAAAGACTTGCAGGCTAAATGCAGACAACCATATCCTGAAAAACTTAGAAATGCAGTTATTGCAAAAAATTATCCTGTTCTTAAAAATGTTATCCCTTCTTATTTTAATCAAATAAAAAAAGCAATTAAGCGTTCCGATCTTATCAGTATAAACCACAGAGTTGCTGCCTTACTGGCTAGTTATTTCGATATTCTGTTTGCAGTAAACTATCTTCCAAATCCTGGTGAGAAAAAACTAATAAAATTTGCACTTGAATTTTGTAAATGGAAACCAAAAAATTTGGAGATCCATATATATAATATCTTAGAGGCAGCCGGTAATAATTTAGATTTACTGCCAGAGCAAATTACAGAATTACTGGATAATATGGATAAACTTCTGGTTGATAAAGGAATTGATCCACTAAATACAATAACTTTAGATGATACAGAGGAGAATTAATGAAACTGAAAATTTACCATATAGATGCATTTACAGATGCTGTTTTCAAAGGTAATTATGCTGCTGTTATTGTAACAGATGAATGGCTGGCAGATAGTTTAATGCAGTCAATTGCAACTGAAAATAATCTTTCTGAAACAGCATTTGTAAAACGAAACAGTGCTGAGAAATTTGAAATACGCTGGTTCTCTCCTATGACAGAAATAGATTTTTGTGGACATGCCACTTTGGCAGCTTCTTTTGTACTCTTTAACCAGGAGAAGACAATAAATAATCTAATATTTTCAACTGAAACAGTGGGAGATCTTCAAATTAAACAAGTTAAAAATGGCTTTATAGAAATGACTTTTCCAAATCGAGAGCCGGTAATAATATCTCAAATTCCAGAAGCATTGATTAATGGATTATCAATCTTACCAAAGGAAGTATTACTCAACCAGCAGGCTTACTTTGTTATTTATTCCAATGAAAAAAATGTCTATTCAGTTACTGTGGATACAGAAGAATTAAAGAAACTTGAACCCTATGATGTTGTAGTCACTGCCAGGTCAGAAAAGTATGATTTTGTCTCAAGATATTTTTGGCCTGCAAATGGAAATGCAGAAGATCCTGTCACTGGTTCAATTCATGCAGGGTTAGTTCCATTCTGGGCTGAACGTTTAAACAAAGACATTATGACAGCTTACCAGGCTTCAGAACGAGGTGGTATTTTACAATGTCGATTAATAGAAAATGGTGTTATAGTATCAGGTAAAGCTGTTCAATATCTTGAAGGGTATATAGATGTATAAAAATAAGGAAATAATATGAGTGAATTTAATAAATTTACACCTGTAGTTAGCAAAAAAATATTAATGCTTATATCTGGAATTATGTGGTTATGCGTTGGATTAATGTTATTAAATTATGCATATTCATGGCTGGTAGTTGAGCAGCAATCTACGATTATTACTTTTGCTGGAGCAGGAATTGCTCTTACAATGCTAACCCACCATTTTGGGTTTTTGAAGGTTGCAGATAAAAATTTAAATAGAATCCTTTTAATGGAAGAGAAGGTATCTATTTTTTCATTTATAACCTGGAAGAGTTATATTTTAGTCATATTCATGATTGCCATGGGTATAACACTCCGAACTTCTCCAATTCCAAAACCCTGGCTTGCTATTTTATATATCGGTATAGGAATGGGATTGTTCCTTTCGAGTATAAGATATTTAAGGTTTTTTATAACTGAAATTATTAAGAAGCATAAGGAGTAAACAATGGAAGCTATTCGTTTTATTGAAAAAATTGATTCAAATACATTAACTTTAAATAATCTTGATAGATTCAAAGGGAAAAAAGTAGAGATAATTGTTTTACCTATTGAATCTGATAACTCCCAATTTGACAAAGAATGGGCTGCTGAAGCCGAAAATAGGATTCAATCGTTTAATGAAGGAAATATTGAAGCATTGGATGGGGAACAAGTAGTTGCTGAGCTAAAAGAAAAATATTCTATATAATGAAATACCAGATATTTACTCCTGCCAGACAGGAACTTATTAAAAGTATTGAATATTATAATAAAAAAGAAGAGAATCGGGGATATAAACTACTTCTTGATTTTGAAGATTCAGTTAAACGTATTCTTGATAATCCAAAGGCATGGCAGCCATTATCAGCAAATACAAGAAGATGTACTTTAACAAAATTCCCTTATGGAATTATTTATCAAATTGATAATTATATACAAATAGTTGCTTTTATGAATTTAAAAAGAAAACCTGATTATTGGAAGAAAATAGTAAGACAGGAAGGGTTTCAATTATAATTACTGTGGGGGGGGGAATAAATGGCTCATTGTATTGCAGCAGATGGAGAACAGCTTTTAGATAAAGAGATAAAAGTCCTGGATAAAGGTTTTATACGATTGGTTGATTATCTGGGAGATGATTCGAGAATTGTGCAGTCTGCCAGGGTTTCCTATGGTGAAGGGACGAAGAGTTACAGAGAGGATAAGGGTTTGATCGATTATCTCTTGCGGAATGATCACACTTCTCCTTTTGAACAGGTTAGTTTTACCTTCCATATAAAAATGCCAATTGTTGTGGCCAGACAGTGGATTAGACACAGGACTGCAAAGGTAAATGAAATTTCTGGACGCTACTCTGTTATGGAAAGTGAATTTTATGTTCCTGCAGCAGAAGATATTGCATTGCAAAGTGATGACAATAAACAGGGACGGCAGAATGAACCGGTTTCTGCAGAACTTGCAAAAGAGATTCAGGATATTATTTCTGAAGAACAGGAAAGAGTGTATGAAACATATACAAAACTGCTGGATATGGGTCTTGCCCGGGAAATTGCCAGAATTAACCTTCCTTTAAGTCTTTATACTGAATGGTACTGGACCATGGATCTTCATAATCTTTTTCATTTTTTACGATTAAGAATGGATGCTCATGCTCAGAAGGAAATACGGGTATATGCTGATGCAATATTTGAAATTGTGAAAAAGATAACTCCTATGGCTGCAGAGGCTTTTGAAAAACATCTGCTGACAGGTGTTGCTCTGTCCGGTTCTGAACTGGAAGCTGTCAGGGTTATGACCGGAGGTGGGGAATGTCCTTTTAAAGGCAGAGCAAAAGAGATTCTTTTTGCAAAACTGGGTATGGATGGTCATCAATAACTCTGGAGTACAACATAAATACATACGAAGAA
>DAOVSY010000414.1 GCA_030633365.1 Spirochaetaceae bacterium
CTGGATTCTCTTTCTTATAAAAGACGCTGGAAGTATGAAGGCAGGGAGGATCTATAAATTCCCCACCCAATCACAAAGAATATCAACACCTTCCAGCAATTCAGGAGCAATCACCTTTAGCTCATCATCCTTCAATTGATGCTCAATTTTATTATTAACTAAATATTTTAATGCTTTTTCTCCATCGAAATTTACATATGCCATTCTGGCTGTAAATTCATCTTTAGGCCTTCCGAAAGAAACCCCTGGAAGAATTGCTGCACCTGTTTCATTTAGTATTCTATTACACAGATCAGCACTGTCTGAAATACCCTGAGATTTTAAACCTTCAGAGAAATTTGAAAAATCAAGAAAAAAATAAAATCCTCCATTTGGTTTAGCAACAGATATCTTTGCCCTTTTGTATTTTCTGTAAATATAGTCACTTAGACTTTTTAGAATGACCCTTACATCTTTTAAATATTTATTAATTTCCTCATTATCAGAAAATGCTTTTACAGCTGCATATTGTACAGGAGCATTTGTAGAAGTGAAGGTTTCACTTGCTATCACTGTCATACCTTTTAATAACCAGCTTAATTCTTCAGGGAAAGCAAAAGTCCCCAGACGCCAGCCTCCTGCTCCACACCATTTACTTAATCCACTACTTATTATTGTTCCTTCTGGATAGAATTTAGCTATCGAAGAATGCTCTCCTTTATGATGCAAACCTCCATAAATTTCATCCGAAAGCAAAACAATCTTATATTTTCTTGCCACGTATGCAATTTTTTTCAATTGAGATTTAGAATATGTTTTTCCAGTAGGATTATTCGGATAATTAAGAATAATAAGTCTTGGTCCACTTATATCATTTCTACAATGGTATTCTATCTCTTCTGCCTGAAGAAGCCAGTTATTTTTTTTAGTTGTATCCATCCATATTACATTCCTTCCAATAATCTTTGCCTGCGGTTCATATGACACCCAGCTGGGAGATGGAATCAGCAGATCACCATAATAGGCTAATTGAAGAATAAACATCAGTTCTTTCGAACCCGGACCTACGAGGATATTATCCGGTGAAAATTCAATATCTTCTGTTCTCTTATAATAGCTGGCGATCTCTTTTCTCAGAATCTCCAACCCATTTACAGGTAGATAATCCTTCTTTGAAGCATTCCTCTTTAATTCTTCAACCACTACTTCCGGAACAGGAAAAGGAGATTGACCTAACCCGAATTTATAAATTTTCCTTCCCTGCCGGATCATTTCATTGCTCTTTTCATTTATAGCCAGAGTAGCTGATTTTCCCAATCTTCTTACACTTAAATTTAAGCTAACCTCAGGGCTTTGTATTCTTTTCATTTAGACCTTTTTTCAAATAGATTCACATATCTTACATGAATTTCTCATAAAAAAGTTCAATATGCTGGATTTAGTTTACTATACTATACAATCCTGTCAAGTATTAATAAGCGAATTACAACTAATTATTTATATACACTTGATCTATACACCATAAGTGTATACTTTAAATATATGAATACTGTAAATGCCTTAAAAATTAGAAACCAATTCGGAGAAGTTCTGGAAATGCTAGACAGGGATAAAGACCCCATTCTAATTACCAAAAGTAAAAAAGTAAGAGCCGTACTAATTCGCTACGAGGATTTCCAAACCCGTTTCCTGGATAAGCAGGCAGAAGAAGAGCAGGAATTGTTTTATAAACAGATAAAAAGCCATGTTGCACCCTCGCTTATCAATGAAGATTCTATAGTAACCCTTCGAAAATTAAGAGGATATGAAGATTGAGATATATCCTGGATGCCTCTGTAGCCATAAAATGGTATGTTAAAGGTACAGAGCATCCAAATGCAGATCTTGTTTTAAAAAAACTGCTAAAAGAACCTGAGTTATTTGCTATACCGGAACTTTTTACCTACGAGATCCTTTCAGTTCTTTACAGGCTCCAGCCAAGAGCACAGGGGATTTACTCAAAAGATATAAACAGAATTCTTCATTCCGGTATATTAAGATATCCAATGACAGCAAATATCTATACAAGGGTGGATAGATTTATCAAAAAAGGCTTAATTGGATATGATGCAGTTTATGTAGCACTTGCAGAAGAACTTGATGGAGTATGGCTTACATTTGATGCAAAAGCCCATAAAAAAATAGCCTCTGAAAATCTATCAATAAATCTCTTTGAAACAGAGTTTTTACTTTAATATAACCTTATAATCCTCACCCTTCTCGGTTTCCAGGTCAATAAGTACAGTTTTTCCTTCAAACCCATGAAGCTGACATTTTGCCCTTACTTCAACAAAACGCTGATCTTCAGGGAATACAATCCGGGACTGGCTTCTTACAAAGGGCTGTTCTGTTTCATGGGGATGAGCCAAAATCCTTTCTGCAAAAACTTCTCCACTTTTAGGATCAACTACTTCCCACAAATTTGCATAATGATTCCATCCTTCATCGTTGTGTCTAACCGTTACATAAAATGTCCAGCTTCCATTTGAACTTTGTATAGCTTTTACAAATTCCACCTGGGCATAATTAAGATCAGGATCAAATTCAACAGATTCTTCTGCAGGAAGATTAAATACAATTAACAAGACTAAAATTAATATTGATGTTATAGTTTTCATGAACTTAATATACATATAATTCTTATATTAGTAAATTACTAATTTTTATCTAAAATATTCCTATTGAGGAGATATATATGTACAAATTACGCATAGGATTGGGACAGTTAAATACAAAGGATAATATTGAAAACTCTTTTGTAGAAATTGAAAAACAAATAGAAGAATGTTCCTCGAGAGGTGCAGAACTTGTTATATTCCCGGAAAAGTCTACATATCTTTCAGAAACATCTGCCTATGCGCAGCCACTGGATGGAGAAATTATTTCAAAGTTCAAAGAACTTGCAATTAAGTACAATGTTTATATCCATAATGGAAGCTTTATAGAAAAGTCAGAAATAATTGGAAAATCTTATAATACATCTGTATTAATTAGTTCTTCTGGTGACATTGAGGCCTTCTACAGAAAAATACACCTCTTTGATATTGAGTTGGACATGGATCTGACTTATAAGGAGTCTGACAGATACGGGA
>DAOVSY010000338.1 GCA_030633365.1 Spirochaetaceae bacterium
TGGCGATGAAGCCGGACTTATTGAAACAAGCATAGGCAAGATGGTTCCTATTATGACAGAAGCTGACCTTGAAAAAGACTCCCTGGTTCTTAATGCAGAAGAATACAATACACTTATACTGGATAGAAAGGGTTTTAAAAATAAGGTGCCTGAGTATCCTGAAATAAAAGCCGTAGAAAATATAGCTGCCTGGGTCGACAGGAAGCTGTTTATCCATAACCTGGGACACGCTGCATCTGCATATTTGGGGTTCATTAAGTATCCTGAAAGGAAACTGATTGCAGAAGTATTGAATGATGAGCAGATAAAGCTGCAGGTTCGCAGTGTTATGACTGAAGCTGCTGCAGCTCTTTTGAAGGAATACCCATTTGATTTTACCCAGGAGGTTTTGTCTGATCATATTGACGATTTGCTGTTAAGATTTCAGAACAAAGCGCTGGGAGATACCATTTTCAGGGTAGGGCGTGATTTACCAAGAAAGCTCGGTCGGGATGACAGGATATTAGGTGCTGCAGGTTTATGCCTGAAACATAATCTTCCTTTTGGCAGGATAATTGATGTTTTTTATTCAGCTCTTGAATTTAAGGCATCAGATCAAACTGGAGAATCTTTTAGAGGGGATAAAATGTTTTTAGAGACTATTGCAGGGATTGGAATTTTAAAAGCCCTTACAGATCTTTGCGGTCTTGATCCAGTAAATGATATGGAATTAATAAAAAAAATCCTGGAGACAATTAATGATTAAATCAGAAATAATTAAAGGACAAAAAAGTTGGGTTCTGGAAAACAAAAATATCAAACTCTGTCTGACAGAGAAGGGAGGCCATATGGCTCCTGTTGTTTTTTTTAAAGATACAGACAATCCAATAGAACCATTCTATATCAATCCCTGGGCAGAAGAAGATATAAATATGAAGGATGAGCCGGATGTTCTTATACCCTTAAGAGGTGATTTTTTCTGTCTCCCTTTTGGCGGGGATAATTCATGGTGTGGGGAGTCCCATCCTCCTCATGGTGAAACGGCTGAGAGCCTTTGGACACTTGTACCTGGAGAGGAGAAGAATATTCTTACAGTTTACCTGAGTACAATGGCCAGAGAGGGCAATGTAACAAAAAAGATAGAGTTGAAAGAGGGTGAAAATAACCTCTATATAAGTCATCTTGTTGAAGGTTTTGAAGGACCAGCTTCTTTAGGACATCATGCCACATTTCCGGGAGATACAAAAAAAAATATAAGTACCAGTTCTATTAAGTTTGGTTATACCAATAAATATGAAAGCAGTAGTTATAATGGCGGAGAGTACTACAGCCTTGCTTCCCTGAAGAAGTTTGAATCTCTTGAAAAGGTCCCTGCTATTTGGAAAGATAAAGAATTTACTGATTGTTCAATATTTCCTGCAAGAGAGGGTTTTGTGGATATCCTTCAGGTTTATAATGAGCCTCAAAAAGATTTTGCATGGTCTGCTGTAACTGTACCGGAAGAAGGATATTTGTGGTTTTCTTTGAAGGATTCTGGAATTCTCCCCTCGACAGTTTTATGGATGGAAAATAAAGGAAGGCATCAAAGTCCCTGGAATGGTAGAAATTGTTGTATAGGAGTTGAGGATGTCTGCAGTTCGTTTGCGGATGGTCTGGCTGTTTCTGCCAAAGAGAATTTCCTTAATAAGGAAGGAATTAAAACATGTCATCAAATAAAAGCAGATAGCGATTTATATGTAAATTATATTCAGGGAATAGTTAGAATCCCTGAAGGATTTGACAGAGTTAAAACTATTACCAAAAAGGACAATGGGGTTTTAATCACATCTTTTTCAGGGAGAAAGGCCTTTACGGCAGTTGATACAGATTTTTTAATTGCAGGTTGATAGAGTTTTATCTAACCCTTTCTGCCACTAATCAATTTTTGTAAAACTGTAACTAAGCTCATTATTTACAAGTTTCATTTTTTTGTCTGTGAGCACTTCTATATTCAGTTTCTGTTCTCCATCCCCAATATCCAGTATAATTGAGTTATCATTGTTCCTGTAGTTCCAGTTTCTATATCTAATAAAGCCCGACGGGGCTATTGATATTCGTCCATCATTTATAAATTCTAAATTGGTACTCATTTTATTGATACCACCACTGTTTTTCATTTCCACCAGGAGCCACTTTCCTATAATATTTTTATTACTCTGTTGATTAAAATCTCCTTCAATATCAGTTAGTTCATACATGGTGTATATTTCTTCATCAAATCGATCTTCAATATTAATAATTTTAGCATAAACTCCAGGTCTGTTCTTAATCATGTATAGTCTTGTTATGCTGCTCATGGAGTAATCATCAGTATCAATTACCATGCACTTAAATGTTCCTGCAGGAACTGTTACCTCTTTTTCTACAACTTTTGTATAAAAAAAAGGTTCTTCCAGGGGATAAAAGGGGCTCTCTTCGGGATATTCTCCTTTTGGTAATTCTTCAAAAATATCATCTATTTCAATGGAACCACTATATTCATTCATAGATACATCTGCAGATAGCTCCTCTGTTATAAAAACTTCAAAGTCATCAAGGAGAAAGGATTTTTTATATTTTAAGGTTACAACTTTTTCCAGGTACGCTGTTTTAGCTTCAGCCTGAGCCCAGGAAAAGTTTTCATAGTCCAGATACTCATCATCATAATCTGAAAGGGCAAACTGATCTCGATCTGTTCCATTCTGCTCAAGTTTATGGGCTGATATTTTGATTCCATTATTTATAAGTGTAAACACGGAGTCTGTTATACTTAATATTGTGATGTTTCCCCTTAACATAGGATCCTGAATCATCATTTTAATACTATTATTGCTTTTATTATAAATCCATATTCCACTTTCAGTGCTTGAATATCCATAATCAATATATTTAATTTGCATAATATTTGGATATTCAAAGTAAATATAAATGTCAGCATCTTCTTCATATGTTTTATTTACTTCCCATACACCATGGATGCCGGATTTCATGTTCTCCTGTTCTATTTTATCAGGGTTGTAGTAATTAAAGTAGAGTTCATTCTTATCTGATTTAAGAACAAGATCGGAATCTGTTAGTTTAGAAATTTCCCAAACCCCTGAAAACTCTTCTACCATTTCCGATTTAATAGACACTTTATTTCCAATCATTTTCCAGGATCCAAAAACAATTTCCTGTAGTTCTGCAACTCCATCGTCTCTAAAAGTTAGAGTTTGATACATTTCTTCACTATTTTCGCCGAATACAACCTTTGTCATAAGCCATTGACCGCTAATGTCTGTTGTAGTTGCTGAAATATTATTGATTATAAATGTCAGGTAAATAGAGAGAAGTATTATTTTTTTCACGAAGTATCCTGTATTAAGTTTTAGTTGTTTTATATGCTTCTAAAGATATATATCACAATAATGATATATATACAAAATATTTATAATAATTTAACCATTCTTAATAAGCAGAACTGCAGCCAAAGATAATCCAATACTTATAATCCGAATTAAAGTAAGTTTTTCTTTATAAATAGCTGCAGATAAAAATATTGGTATCAAAATTGATAGTGTAAAAATTGGCTGAACCAAAGACATACTTCCTGCAGCAAAAGCTTTAAGAACCAATCCGTAACCAACAAAATTCAATACACCAATAATACTTCCAATTAGAAATATCCCGGGTCTGTTGAATGTCCTGGATTTTACTTCTTTATTTGTTAATCTTAAATATCCAAATAAAGATATAAGAGCAACAATTGTATATGAGAGCAGGATATAGGTATTTCTGTCTACATTTACAGATGCAAGTTTTCCTGCAGTCATGGAAAA
>DAOVSY010000486.1 GCA_030633365.1 Spirochaetaceae bacterium
GACTAGAATGTCGAAAGCTCTTGAGGCTGTCTCTTTTGCTCCATATGTTTTTCCAAGTATTGCCATGGGAGCAATATACTTAAGTATGTTTGCCCATCCCTTTGGTCCTATACCTGCTTTATATGGTACATTTTATCTGATTTTGCTTATAGTAATTGTTAAAAATATGCCATTTTCTTCCAGGACAGGCATTAGTGCCATTCTTCAGATAGATAAATCCCTTGAAGAGGTAGCTCAAACTCAGGGTATTCCATGGGGAACACGTTTCAGAAAGATTATTTTTCCCCTTTCAAGAAGTGGTTTCTTCTCCGGTATGATTCTTACATTTATTACCTCTATGAGGGAACTTTCTTTAATCATTCTTCTGGTTACCCCAAGTACAAGACTGCTTACATCAATTATTTTTGCTTATAATGATCAGGATATGGTCCAGCATGCAAATGGTGTGACCCTTATTTTAATGATAATAATTGTTACTGCGAATTTTATAGTAAGAAGGTTTTTTGGCGCCGGGGGTGTCCTTGGTATAAAAGAATCCTGATTATTGAAATTATAAGAGATAAAATGGGTGACACGTAGTGTCAGGGACCCGTTTTAGTCAAGCAAAGAGATAAAATGGGTGACACGTAGTGTCAGGAACCCGTTTTAGTCAAACATATTTTTTCAAAGGAGTGCATTATGAGTAAAAGAATTTTAGTTTTACTAGTCGTTCTTATGATTCTCGGCAACAGTTTAAGTTTATTTGCCGGTGGAGCAAAAGAGGTTCCCGTTGATTATCCTGCAGAGATGGAAGCATGGCTTCAGGAAGCCAAGCTCGGACCATATGAAGGAGAGCAGGACTGGGACGAAATAGAGAGACTGGCAAATGAAGAGGGAGAGCTGGTAATTTATTCTTCTTCATCCCGGGTTGAAAAAGTTGCTGCAGTTTTTGAGGAAAAATATCCTGGAATCAAGGTTTTAAGTCATGATCTGGGATCTGGAGGTACTGTAGAAAAAACAATAAGTGAACAGGATGCTAATCTGTTTAATGTCGACCTTATTACAACAGGCGGTTCCGGTCAGGTTATACATGAACTGTTAAATAACTTTAGATTGGTTAATTTTGTTCCATCTATGTTTGTAGATCAGATACCGGAAGAATACAGAGAACCATTACTCGCAAGAATTGTTGAGGGTTATGTTTTAATGTACAACAGGGAATTCTATGGTGATACACCTCCGATTTCAAATGTTTGGGAACTGACTGAGGAAAAATGGAGAGGCAAGGTTGTTTTAAAAGATCCAATGGCTTCTCTTACAAATAAAATGGGAATCTGGACTATGGTTCAGCATGCTGATGAGTTTGAAAAAGCCTATAAAGATATGACAGGTAATAATATTGAACTCCACGAAGGTGTTCAGGATGCAGGTTATGAGTTTATATACAGACTTCTTCATAATGACCTAATTATATTAGGTTCAGGCAGCAAGGTAGCAAAGGCTTCCGGTGCAAAGGGTCAGACTGATCCTCCAATTGCAATAACTGGTTATACATATATTCGATATAATGATTCAAAAGATTATGTTAATGCATTGGTTACTCCTTTAACACCTTTTGAAAATATTATTACACCTGTATATACAGCAATTGCACGCCAGGCAGCTCATCCAAATGCAGCCAAATTATTCACAGCATTTCTCCTGGGTGATTTAAGTATTACTATGGATACAAAATTTGCTCAACCTTACAACGAAGGTGAAAGTGCCAGACTTCTTCAGGGCCTTGGTCCCTACTATGAACCAGGTTCAAAAAGCCCAAGAGATACTGTTCCTGTAGCAGCAGGCGGCGAGAAATGGTTTGACCTGGACAGCTGGGTAGTTGATCCTGATTTTATGTGGTTTGAGGGATTAAAAGTTCAGGACTTCTGGGTTCAGGAAGTTGGAAACTAGAGGGAAAAAATCTTGGATAAGATAATACTTTCAAATATAAGTAAATCGTACAGTGGTATACCTGCTGTACGTAATTTAACACTTAATATCAGAGAGGGTGAGTTTCTCACCCTCCTGGGTCCTTCAGGTTGTGGTAAAACTACAACTTTAAGGATGATAGCAGGCCTTGAAGATGCTGATACTGGTGAAATAATTGTAGGGGATAAAACTTTTTTCTCTCTTACAAAGGGATTGTATGTACCGCCTGAAAAAAGAGATTTAGGTTTTATTTTTCAAAGTTATGCTCTTTGGCCCCATATGACAGTAAGAAAAAATATATCTTTAGGTCTGGAAGAGAAAAAGGTTGATAAAGAAAAAATTGAGGCAACTGTTAAAAGTGCCCTTAAAAAAGTTCAGCTTGAAGGCCTTGAAGAAAGGTATCCTTCAGAACTATCCGGGGGACAGCAGCAGAGGGTTGCCGTAGCCAGAATGGTTGCTTCAGAACCTCAGATTTTTCTTATGGATGAACCCTTGTCAAACTTAGATGCAATGCTCCGAATAGGTATGCGGGCAGAGCTTAAACATCTTCATCATGAATTGGGTGCAACAACAGTATATGTTACTCATGATCAGAATGAAGCCCTGACTTTATCTGACAGGATTGTTGTAATGGAGTCAGGAGAGCTTAGGC
>DAOVSY010000241.1 GCA_030633365.1 Spirochaetaceae bacterium
ATTACAATTTTAATGATCAATGTACCAACTCAATTTTTCCGTTATAAAACACTGGACTATTTTTATGGTTCCATTCTTGCTGTCGGAGTTTTGATCTTTACTATGGTACCTTATTTCAAAAAACGGTTAATTACTGAAGGAGCTGCTGAATAAGAGTAGGTATCCAATTACATAATATTCTATCGAGGTACAGTCTATTCCAAAAAAGGAATAGACTGTGCCTTTTCGTGCATCTTGAATAATCATCTCTTTGGGGTGATTTTAACTTTTTTACTGTTATAGGAGTCACATATGAAAAGCCTTAAAAACAATTACAAACTTGGAGCAGTTTTATCTGTTGTAGGAATGATTACTGGGTTGCTTGTTCTCTTTATTATTGCAAGCATCTATCAGGTCAATATTGATGGTAAAATATTGGGAGAGCGTCCTGATGAAGCAATTACCGTACAAATCGTATTTGCAATGTTAAGCTGGGTGGGTATTTCCGCTGGTGCATTATGGGTTACAGTTTTCTACGGATTTATTAAAAAAACTGCCTGGGCATGGAGTGTTGGTGCTGTAGCTGCTACCATACAGCTTCTCTCCGGCTTTTTCCCAATGATCCCTCCCGCAAGTATCGGCCTGCCGACTCCGACTGTTTATATCTTCATTCTTGCTGGTATTCTCTGGTTTGGAATGCTTCTTGTCGGTGGTGTAGACAGAAAGATCATTATTTTTGCTTTTATTAGTGGTCTGGCTTATGTTCTTACTTATATTGATGGTGTTGGAGCTATTTCACGCTACCAGACAGAGGCTAAAGGTTTTATAGCCTCAATGTATGCTATGTCACAATTTGTAAACTGGATGGGTGCAGCCGTTTGGATAGTTTTTATCTATTCTCTTCTTACAGGAAAATCCAGAACAATTCCAGTAGGTATATTTGCAGCAGCCATGTCAATGTTCGGTGGCTTCCCTGTGGGTCTTACGGATGTAGTCATTCAAGGTCGCTTTTCCATGTTCCTTGTTGCACCTGTAATGAGTACAGCGTTGCTGATATATATGCTTATGCCTGGCACTACTAAAATGCTTGAAGCATGGCAGGAAAAAAATAAGTAAACAGGTCTTAAAAATAAAAAGCCTGACAGGTTTATATAACCCGTCAGGCTTTTTTTATATAGATCAATATAAACTATTTTACTGTGGGTAGTTCAGGCATACCTTCATATTTTACAACTGCTTCTGGTTTACCACAGAAAACAAAGCTGGTATTCATATGATCACGTTCATCAAGTCCAATACGCCGAATAGCATCTCCCCATGTTTTAAAATCACCATATCCTTTTACAAGTTCTGATTTTATTGGCTGATTATCTAATTCAGGGTTATCTTCAACAAATTTTGCATAAACATGTTCAGCATGATCCTCGAATTCTGCATTGAATAAAAAAGCTCTGTTGATATTAAAGGTTGCCATTGTTCGGGAAAGCAGGATATATGTTCCTACCACAAAGAATGGAACTATTGGAATAAGATACCATGGATCCTTAACATTATCTTCTTTCATTTTTTCATTAACTACAAGCAAATGCCAGTATTCATTGTCCTGTGCTTCACGTCCCCATGTCATAATCTTACGGGATTTTTGGACAAAGTTATCATCACGGTATTTTTTTGTCATACGTCCATATTGCCGAATTTCCCATGCTCTGTAGGGAATACTTGCCAATGATTCAATAAGTTTTGCTTTTGCAAGAGTTGTTTTTTTTCCTGTAATCATATCCATCATAACAAAGAAAAATTTTGCTGCAAATGAATATTTATACCTGGGTCTGGCAAAAGATGCTTTTTGTTCTTTTTTAAGATCTATCATATTATCCTCCATTTAATTTTATTATATATAGTAATACTATTATGGCTTTTATGCTAACCTAAAAAATAATATTCATACTATTTTATATATATATGTATTCTATCGATCTTTAAGCCTTAAATGTGCATCAAATAATTACTGTGAAGGAATTGTAAAGACGAACTGGTTGAGCTTGAAAGTTAGTAAATATTTTAGATAGAAAATTCCAGAGTACTTTTGGTTCCATTATTATTCTCAATTGTAAAATTACCCTTTAATTGTTGACTTAGTATCTTTACGAGCATTAAACCAAAACCTTTCTGCTTTTTTATATTAAATCCATCAGGTAACCCTATCCCATCATCCTGAATACTTAAAGTAACATTTCCATTATTCTTTACTACTGTAATGTGTAATAATCCGGAATTTTTTTCTGGAAATCCATACTTCATAGTATTTGTAAGAAGCTCATTTATAATAATTCCAATTGGAACCAGGCGTTTTGAATCCAGTTCAAAATCATCAATTTGTTTTTTTAATGAAATATTGATGTTATCGGGAAATAAACTAATTATTTCATCTATAAGATTTTCCAGATATTGTTTTATGGATGTAACATTATAATTATCTGTAAGTAATAACTTTTCATAGAGTATCTGCATACTGCTGACTCTGCCAATAGCATCCTGAAGTGCAGAAATTGCTTCAGGATTAGATATCGAGTTTACCTGAAGAGATAGAAGGCTTACTATGGAAGCAAAATTATTTTTTATCCGGTGATGAGCTTCTTTAAGAATTATTTCTTTATCCGCCAGTTGGTGATTAATTTCCTCTTCAAGGTGCTTTCTGTCTGTAGTGTCCATTGCCATTTCCAGGCGTACAAGTCGTCCATCAGTCCAGGGGATTGCCTGATCATGTAATTCATACCAGCGTTTCAATTTTTCATTATAAATTTCCCAAACAAATGGTTCTGTTGGATTGCCCTTTTTATCAATCAATTTATTATTTGTACAGAATGTACATGGCCCATCCATATCAATATGAAGAGATTTCCAGCAGATTGAGCCAATTAGATCTTTTCCATATTGCTTTTCCATGTGATCATTTATATATAGTATTTTATATGATTGCATATCGGAAATATAAATAAGAGCATCAAGATTGTTGTATACTGCTTCTAATTGTCTTTTTGAATTGTATAGTTTTTTCTCTGAGGATTCCTGTTTAACAGTACTTTTTCTAATTCTACGATAACCTTGGATAATAATTCCTAAACCAAGTATCCAAAGTAGAGCAAAAGAAAATACATGCTTTGTAGTTGTATTTTTTTCTTTAGATAAATATGGTTCAAGAGGTACGGAAACACTAACCCCGCCCCGAACATCCCCCACTGAATAACCCTGATGGCTATGGCAAACAAGACAGCCTTCCTGTGTAATTAAAGGCTTCATAAGACGGAGAAATGGTTTATTCTGAATATCAGCAAATTCAATAACTTCCAATTCACCATTTTCAAATAATTCAAGAGACTTTTTCTCCCATTTGTCGGGGCTGTTTTCTGGTCGCAATGGTAATAAGCTTGTAATATGTCCGGCAACACCATAAGTTTCAATAAAATCTTCATTCATCTGACGAAGAGCCCATGCCGGATTCATTAATGTTAATTGTTTTCCTGATGTGGTTAGAATATCCCTTTCAGGAATGTGTGATAGATAAGGACTTGGAGATGTACGGTCAGAAACTGGAACATAAAACCCTCCATGAGTTGCCGACCAAAATCTAAAAGCCTCATCTTTATTAAAATGGCTGCGCGCTTCGTTTATAGCCAGATCATTTGTATATTGCTTTATTGATAAAAGATCAATTAATAATAATGAGCCTAAAATAAGTGACCAGGAAAGAATAATTATTACTGTGTATTTTATATGTTTGGAAGATTGGGTTTTATTATTCAGTATATTGGAGTTTATTCTGTTCATCTCTGATCCTTCTATAAAAAACTTGTTAAAGGACAATTATGGTGTCTATTTCAATTTATGAGTATTCCTTCCCTTTTAATGATAGTAGATTAACATAAAATGTCAAATTTTTATTCTATATAAACAAGACGGCTGTCATATTCAAGAATTTCTGAATTTTTGGGCATTAGGACAGCTTTTTTATCCGAGCCAATATAACCTATAAAAGTACAATCCATTTCTAATCCTAATTCTCTTACATCTTTAAAAGTATTCTGTTTGTTATTAACTAAAACTGTGTCTTTTAATAAAAGCTCATTTAATACTTTGCCCTTATTGGTTAGTAAGTCATAAAATATTGATGATATATTAGGGTGCAGGATACTGTTTACAATTAAACTGGCATCCAATGTTTCTTTATATATTATATCATCACAATGAAGATCGTTTATTATAGTTGTGTTTTCTGTATCTATTATTTCTGAAATAATATGGATAGCAGGGAATTCCTTTCTTATATTGTATACAGCCAATACTGTATTCATATCCACAATTCTGGCATTATCATTTTCATGGAACTCAGAAAATACTACACATATGTTACAACTACTAAGTGATAATTTTCTATCCTGTATATTTTTAATATTAAGAAAATCCATTTCATAATGCTGTATATCATTTGCACGGGGCACTTTATTTTTTGTTACTATAATAAAATTATTTTGTTCTTCACATAGTCTTAATTCTTCGATTGCAGCCTGGGCTGCAGAGGTATAGCCAAAAAAAACGATATGATTTTTCATAAGTTTTCACCTTCTGTTATAAACAGTAATCGATCATCAGGGTAGACAGGTTCAGTTTTACCTGGTGCTAATTTTGATTTATTTTTATGAATTAAACCAATAAAAGCAATATCGTTATCAATACCATATCGGATAACATTTTCGTATTGACAGCTTTCGGTTATTTTTATTTCATTTGCCATAATCTCTTTAATTATTTTACCCTTTAAATTCATTAGTTCATACAATAAAGGTGAAATGTAAGGATGTTTCATACAGGTTGCTATTAAATTGCCATCAATAACTTCTTTTAGAATTATCTCATCACCTTTTAAATTGACCTTTATCATCTCAATGCGTTCAGGATTAATTATTTCAGATATAGTATGCACATCCGGATACTCATTTTTAATTTTATATATTGTAAAAATTGTACGCATATCTACTATATCCTTTCTGGAAGAAGGATTTTCACTGGATGATTCTTCTGCAAAAATAATACACGCATG
>DAOVSY010000065.1 GCA_030633365.1 Spirochaetaceae bacterium
ACACAAATATCAATATCACTATCCTTGGTTGCAGAATTATTAGCCTCTGATCCAAAAATGATAAACCGTGCATCAGGGTACATCTGCTTAACAGCGTTTATTCCATCAATGATTTTTCCTTCCATAACAAACCTTACCTTCCATACAAGAATCTCAGTAGTAGTTCTTAATAAATAGAATATAACTAAATGTAAAAAAATGCAATTAAACAATAGAGTGCATCTTTTTTCTTCAAAATGTAAGAAAGAAAGTATTGGAGAGACATTCATAATTAAGGGGCATTGAGGCACTGGGGGATAATTAGTGATAAACAGAGATACAGAAAATCGACTTCCCTGACTGGGGGACATGGAAAAGGCATTTCAGCCGGAAGAAAGAGACTCATAGGCTTCTCTCAGTTCACGAAAAAGATCCGGATCTCCCCCTTTATCAGGATGGTATTCCCTGCTGCGCTTTCGGAAGCACTCTTTCACCCTTTTGGGAGAAGGATTCTCTCCAGTTTCCGTGTCAGGAAAACATTCCAGAATCAGGTAATAGAAAAACGTCCTCTTTTCTGGTAGCATAATCCGCCGGTAGAAAACTTCAAGTGCATCCAGATGGCTGGAAAAAAGAGCCTTCCATTGATCATTGGTAAATTCTATCAACTCATTTGCCCTTTTCAGAGTCCCAGGAAACATACTCTTCCGCCAGACCGGTATTTTAGTGTTTCGGGTCGCCTCCAGCCGGGCAAAATAGGAAAAGGCGGTTAGAACCCGGGATGGGTACTTCTTTGTAAAAGCCTCTACCCTTCTTCGCCGGCTTAAAAATTTCAAATCAAGATCTGACCTGTACTGCTTTTTGATAGTTAGAAAGAGCTCAAAGAATGATCTCTCAGGCAGATGGTATGTATGCATAAAGTTGTCCAGATACCTGGATTCGAGGTGGGGAACATTCAGAAGACGCCAGCTATTAGGGTTCAGAACTGCTCTTTGCAAGGGTAAAGAAGTTTTGAGGATGTTTTCAAGTTTTTTAAAATCCTGATGTTTCCTTACCCCTGCCGGCTGAACTTCCAGGAGAGTATGGATAGATTTGATCTTTCTCATTACTTCTATTATACATGAATGTACGCTGTAAAATACATTGCGCAAACCACTTCCTAGAAAGTTCCCATACCGGTAGTTTCCATCCACCAGGCCCCAACCTTACGAAGGATAGAATGATCTTCATAAGCTTCATAGTCGATAGTGTAATTTCGGCCATTAGGATTAGACCACCATCTGTCAAACACTGTTCGAATACGTTGCATGTTAGAGTCAGTTGTTGACACATCCAGAGCAAGATCACACTCCAGGCTATAATTATCCAGGTTTCGACGTGTAAAATTTCCAGAACCAAGAAGCAGCATGGCATTATTATCTGGCTGCTCAGCATAAAGCATTTTTACATGAAATTGCTCACCATGAGTATCGGCCCAACGAATGGGAATACCAGCCTTGAAAAGTTTAGCAGCGGTCTGCCGGTTTGGTATCCCACTTTTAATTCGTCCAAATGCATCCTTATTTGGATCCAGTATTGTACGTACCTTGCAGCCGCGATCATGGGCAGTTATTAAGGCCTGTATCAATGCGCAATCCGAAAAGTAAAACATGGAAAGATCAATACGAGCTCCCGGCCCGGCATTGGACAGCATATCCAGAGCACAATCCTTAATCTTACACTCAGTCAGTAGCTCCAGTCTGGAACCGTATTCAGGCTTATTTGTAATAGAAAATGGATGATGGAAGGCCTCGGCTCTGGAAAGTTGAAGAATTGCCGACTCCGATTTGCAAGCCATAGCTGTGGCCGTACTGTCTACATGCAGGGCAACATTCCAGTGTGCGCTGCTACCGCTGTGTGGATTAGCACTGGTAACCAGAAGCGACTTTTCTGTTACCGCTACTTTACGATGATTAGTTTTAAAGTTAAGCAGCTTCAGAATACTGCGTAGAGAAATACGCCCTTCGCCCATAGGATTCTTTAGAGTTTTGCCAGGTCCAACACCCCAGGGTTTGAATAACAATCTCCAGAGTTTGGAAAAAAGAGGGTTGCTGTCGCGCAACTGATCCAGATCTGTCCATACCACAATAACTCCAGCTTTTTCCAGATCCTGAAATTGCTGTGAAGGGATGGAACTGTAGATTGTATTTATGGGATCGGAAATAAATGTAATATCAACTTCTGGATTGGACCTGCGCTTAACTATCAGTTTATCAATTAGTTCCTGACTAATCTGCCGCATACCGGGTCCGGGTTCATATAGGAAATCATTTATAAGAAAGAAGTCAAACAGAATAAACTTCTCCGCTTCATCAATCATAGAAAAGACTTTGTTGAAAATTTCCTGGTTCACATGACGCTTCCCAAGAGAATCAGTCCAGGTTTCGTCAATAAGAAGCCTTACTTGTGAAGCTATGGTTTCACTGGAAAATACAAGTCCCATCTCTTCCAGTTTAAACAAGGAAGTCATCACAAACCTTCCTGAAGATTGGACAGTCCATTAAATAGATTTCGAAGATATTGTTCATACAATCTCCTTATCTGAATAAATTATTTCCATCTTTTACAATATAATTATACCCCGATTTCTACTAATTTGAAATCAAAAAGCTCATTATTTTTGCATCTTAAATAACCAGGGTTTAAATAAACGAATCATTAGAGGCATAATAACATAAGTCATTAAAATAACTGATACTATAACAGACATGGCCATATGTATTGTTCCATTCAGGACTCCTGACAAAGGATTTAATATCAGATCTACAAATTTTATTGTTGGAAAAAGTGCCAAAAATGTAACAATTGCCATTTTGTAACGGGGTGGTGGAGTTTGTAACGATGTCTTGGGTAAAGTAAACCAATATTCCAAACCTGTTAGTTTTTGGACCTGAACTTCACCTTCAGTAAAAGAAACTGCTTTCTTGATCCAATTTGCTCTAATTGGCGAATCTTCCCATTTCTTCAGGTTCTTATAGCGATCAAACTTAATAATAACCACATTATTTGAATTTGTATTTTTTGAAGGCTGAATATTTTTTGTCCCAAGGAACCCCTCAAATTTCTGAGCTTCTTTAGAAATCCCAGCAGCCCATTCCTCAAACTCTTTCTCTCTACCTGATTTAACTTTTCGGGAAACTATAACAGTTACAGATTCTTCATCTATAATTTGATCTTTAAGGATAGCCATGGGATTTTACCTTTTCTCCATCCTAATCTTCAACTCTCTCTCAAACTTCTTCAAAAAAGTGACTTCCCTTTCAGTTGCAAGAGAAATTACAGCCCCTTCCTTACCATTACGTCCTGTTCGTCCTGCTCTGTGAAGATAATCCTTGGATTTTTCGGGAATATCCATATTGAAAATATGTGATACTTCATCCATCTGAAGTCCTCTGGCGGCAATATCCGAGGCCACAAGAATTTTAAGTTTACCGGATCTGTAATCTTCCATAACCTTTTTTCTATCCAGTTTCTGATTTGTTCCGTGAAGGTCCTGAGCCTTAATACCATGAAACTCAAGTTTAGTAATAAGATTATCTATAAGTTCAACATTGTTAAGAAAAATAAGAGTTTTTCCTGGTTTAATCTTATTTATCAATTTTCTAACAGCTTGGATTTTATCTCTTTGCTCTGTAATTAGATAGGAATGGGATATTGAATTTGGAATAGACTCACCTTCTTCAGACTTTATTAAAGTATAGTCTACTGAAAGGGTTCCAATAATTTTTACTATAATACCTGGAAGAGTAGCTGAGGAAGCTATAAACTGCTTTTCACGGGGAAATCTTTTCAGGATTTTTAATACAATAGGAGAATTATTCATATCTAACAACTGGTCAACTTCATCCAGAATTATAACTTCAATTTTTTGTGATTTAATCTTTTTTTTCTCTATAAGCTCAAGAATTCTTCCAGGAGAACCTACCAAAATTTGCGGCCGTTTTTTAAGTTTATCAATCTGCCTATGAATATTTGCACCACCAATAAGAGGAGTTGATTTTATGGGAATATCTGAGTTCAGGGCAAGCCTCTCAATCTGCCGATGGATTTGAATTACCAGCTCATGTGTTGGAGCCATAATAATAGTATTCATCCCTTGTGGACTGTCTTTTAATTTTTCAAATAGAGGAAGAAGATAAGCAAGAGTTTTTCCTGTCGCCGTAGGAGACTGAAAGACAACATCTTTGCTTAATCTAATCTCTGGAATAACTTTTAACTGAATATCTGTTGGTACTGTTATCTGTTCTTTTTCCAGTGCACTTACCAGAATTTTATCCAGATCCATATTATTAAATATTTTTGACATTTTTTTCCTCTTTAGTTAAGACAGTATTGATAAGAGCTACTTATATTTTCTACTTTTGTCTATATCAATTTAATCTATTTTTTATCCAAAGAATAGATGCCGTCTCTCATTATCCCCAGATAAAAAACCCAGTTATTCATATAGTCCTGTTTAATTTTGACAGGATCTTTTTCAGTCTTAATTTCATTCAGAAAATCAAAACGTGTTTTAAGCAAAAGCCACATAGACAGTTCAAGGATTTTTTCTTTTGAATATCGAAGCTTTGAGGTGTCCGCATCTCCAAAAAGTTCCAGAAAGTGATTTCTAAAAATATCCTGAACACTCAACGAAATTCTTTCATTAGCCAGATTGGATGTTCGGGCAATAAGGTATACAAATTTAGGGTGGTCTATATAAAAATCTATTGCAAGTTCAGAAACATGTTTAAGTCTGTCCAAAAGATCAGAAGGTAAAACTTCCATCTCTGCAGCTACTCTCTGTTTTAAATAGTTATAGAGGCTTGTATAGGTATAATCTACAATAAAAGTAAAAAGTTCCTCCTTGGAGGAAACATACTGGTAAAGCCCACCCTTGGAAATACCTGCACGTTTAATTATTCCATCCATTGAGCTTGAATCGTAACCATGTTCACTAAATTCTTCTATACAGGCATTAATTACACGCTTTTTTTTCTTTTCTGATAAATTGTCGAATGTTGATTTCACAGTTAACCTACAATTTCCTTAGATCAAGAACCCTCTTTACTTTTTCACCTTTAGTTCTGCCAAGGCTTTTAGATTCTATTAGAGATATTTTTGCATGAAGCCCCAGACTGGTTATCAAATGCTGCTGGATTTTCTGCTGAAAGCTCTGAACTTTTCTTATTTCATCAAAGGCAAAAAGATTGCTGCTTACTTCTACTTTTAATTCAATAACATCAAGACCTTCATCTCTGTTAAGAATAATCTGAAAATGAGGTTCCACACCCTCAATTTCAAACAGCAGAGCCTCAATTTGTGAAGGAAAAATATTATTCCCATCTACTATTATCATATCATCAGTACGGCCGGTAACCCGTTTAATTCGCCTTGTGGTTCTACCACATTCACAGGATCCTTCAATAATACTGGAAATATCACCTGTTCTGTATCTAATTAAAGGAAATCCTTCTTTAGTAATTGTAGTAAAAACCAACTCTCCCTCTGCTCCCTCAGGTAAAACTTCCAGGGTTTGGGGATCAATAACTTCAACTATAAAATGGTCTTCATTTACATGCAATCCATTATGTTTGTCACATTCAAATGCAACACCAGGTCCAATAATTTCACTTAGGCCATAATTATCATACGCTTCAATTTTTAATTTTGATTCAATTTCGTTCCTTAGTTTTTCACTCCAGGGTTCTGAACCAAAAAGACCGGTTGACAAATTAAGCTCCTGGGGATCCATTCCCTGCTCCTCCAATATTGAAACTATATGAAGGGCATATCCTGGAGTAGATACAAGTGCAGAACTTCGATAATCTTTCATTATCTGAATCTGCTTTAAGACCTCTTCTCCTGAAGCAGGAATTACAGAAGCACCTAATTGTTCTGCTCCGTAGTGGAAGCCCAATCCTCCGGTTGATTGTGAATAATTAAATGCAATCTGCACAAGATCAGTTCCAGTAATACCAGCTGCAGAAAGCACCCTGGCGACCAGGCAGGACCATATTTTTAAATCATTCTTTGTATATCCAACAACTATTGGAGTTCCAGTAGTTCCGGAAGTAGAATGTATTCTTACAATATCCCGCAGGGGAACTGCGAATGCTTCATAGGGATAACTTTCCCTTAAGTCCTCTTTGGTTGTTAAGGGTAAAGTTGCCAGATTTTCCAAAGATTTTATATTGGAAATTTCAATTTTTTTATTATCATACAGACTTTTATAAAATAAAACATTTCTGTAAACCCGGTTAAGGGTTACCTGAAGCCTCTCAACCTGAAGCTGCTCCAGGTCTTCTCTCTGCATAGTTTCATATTCTTTTGAATAAATCACATAGGCCTCCCTGTATGAAATTAATTTATAATTGTATCAATCAGTAAAATCTTTATAATCCCTGCCCAAATAGGCGCGCTTTACATCATTATTATCAAGTAAATCTTCTGCACTTCCTTCCATAATAAGAGATCCTGTTTCCATTACATATCCCCTGTCTGCTATTTCCAAAACTGCTCTGGCATTTTGTTCCACAATTAGAATAGTTTTTCCGTTATCTCTCAATTCCTCAACAATAGAAAAAATATCTTTTACTATAAGAGGAGCCAACCCCATAGAAGGTTCATCCATAAGAAGTAAATCGGGACTGGACATTAGAGCACGTCCAATAGCAACCATCTGCTGCTCCCCTCCGGAAAGAGTACCTGCCAGCTGTGTTCTTCTCTCTTTAAGAACTGGAAACAAGGTATAAACATTTTCAAGATTCTCTGCTGCACTTTTATGATCTCGTTTCCTGTACAATGTATACGCACCAAGAATAAGATTTTCCTTTACTGTCATAGCAGGATACAACTGACGGCCTTCAGGAACAAGAGTACATCCATTTTTTACTATGCGATCAGGCGAGGAGTTTGTAATATCAACATCCTTTAATTTTATTTTACCACCTGAAGGTTTTACAATAGAAGTAATGGTATTGAGCAATGTAGTTTTACCTGCACCATTGGCTCCAATAATTGTAACTATTTCCCCGGATTTAACATGGAGGCTAATTCCTTTTAATACTTTCAGTTTATCGTACCCTGCTTCCAGGTTTCGTATTTTAAGCATCATCACCGCCTAAATAGATCCGTATAACCTCTGTATTTTTCTGGATATCAGAGGGAATTCCTTCTGCTATTTTCTCTCCAAAATTTAATACAACTATTTCATCCGAAATATCCATAACAAGAGACATATCATGTTCAACCAGCAAAACTGTCCGTCCCTGATCACGAATAGTCACTATTCGTTTTGCCAGATCTTCTGTTTCATGCATATTTAGGCCTGCTGCAGGTTCATCAAGAAGGAGCATAGAAGGATCTGAGGCAAGCGCTCTTGCCAGCTCTACTGCCCTCTGGTTCCCAAAAGAAAGATTACCCACTTCAGTATCTTTTAATTCTATAATATTAAGCCATTCAAGAATGGGTAAAACTGCTTGCTCTGCCTCTTTCTCTTCCCTTCTACTTCTGGAAGAGAAAAACATACCATCTAAAAATCCTGCGGATCCAAGAGAATGCCAGCCAAGAAGAACATTATCCAGTACTGTCATATGATTACTAAGCTTAAGATTCTGAAAAGTTCGGAGAATTCCCTGTTCTGAAACCTGCCATGGTCTCTTCCCTGTTAGCAGAGTATCCCCAAAATAAACCTTCCCTCCACTTGGAGTCTCATAACCTGCAATCATATTGAACATGGTTGTTTTTCCGGCACCATTAGGGCCTATTACAGATTTTATTATTCCTTTTTTAACTTCAAAGGAAACTGAATTAACAGCATGGAGTCCACCAAAATATTTATCAATACCTTCTATTCTCATAACAGGGTCGGATTTATTCATTAAGCACTCCCTGTTTTACTTTATTTCTTTTTTTTCTTCTAAAAATTTTATTAAACAATGAACGAATATCTTGTAGTACTGCAATTCGAATAAATCCTTCAGGCATAAACATCATCATAGAAACAAGAATAACCCCAAACACAGCATCATCAAAATGACCAAAAACACCTCTTAGGGAAAGGAAATTAAGAACCAGTCCCATTACAAGTGCTCCCCATATATTAGCCATGCCCCCAACTGCAACAATTGCAACATATCGTACAGACTTCCCTACACCGGCTTCTGAAGGGCCAATACCACCATTGTAGTGGGTCATAAAAAAGCCTGCCAGAGCTGCAAATATTGCTCCAATAACAAAAATTACTACTTTGTATCTGGCTGTATCCACACCCATAGCATCAGAAGCTTCTTCGCCTCCATGGAGGGATCTTAAAGCCCGGCCTACCCTGGAATTTATTAGATTGATCATTAAAATTACAGCAACAATAACCAGCATCCAGGCTAAATAATAGTTACTTATTCTGGTAGTAAAGTCTCCGCTTAGTTCCAGTCCAGGGAAAATTCTAAATGCCGGTACATTTGAGATTCCATCAGCTTCTCCAAAAGCAGATGTACCAAGAACAATTCGGTAAATTATTATTCCAAACCCCATAGTTGCCATTGCCAGATAATGTCCCTTTAATTTCAAAACAGGAATTCCAAGAGCATAAGCTGTAAATCCTGCAATTAGAACTGCAGCTGCCAGCGATATCCATGGAGACAGATGGGTAATTGTATCACCATAGAGAGTTTCTTTTGTAATAAGTAAACCAAGGGTATCCAGTAAATTATACAAACCGGTTCCAGCTTTATCGGAAAAATCTATTGTAGTAAGAAATGCTGTTGTATATCCGCCAATTGCAAAAAAACCAGCCTGTCCCAGAGAAATTTGTCCGGCATAGCCCATAACCATACATAGGCCAATTCCAACAAGAACATAATATGCGGACATTGTTAACTGGGTAAGTAAAAATCCCTTTCCGGTTATTAAGGTTAAAACCTGAATAAGAACAATAGTAAAAAAAAGAATAAAAACAGGATAATAACGTTTCATCTAAAAATCCTTAAGAGAGGAAGCTTGTTTTGAACCAAAAAGTCCACTGGGTTTTGCAACAAGAATTATTAAAAGAATTATTACAGATATTACATCCTTATATGCCATAGGAAGAATACTAATACTAAAAGATTCAATCAGTCCTAATAACAACCCTGCTGCAACAGCTGCAATGGGATTTCCAAGACCTCCAAGAATTGCAACAATAAATCCTTTAATGGCAAGATCTGTACCCATTGCATAATGGGTCTGGGTAAGAGGGGAAACAACACAGCCTCCAAGAGCACCAATTCCTGCAGACAGCATAAATGAAAGATTAACCATTGAATCAGTTTTTATTCCGCAAAGTTTGGCAGCCCTGGAATTTTCAGAACAGGCCCTCATCGCCTGACCAGTCAAAGTAAACTTGAAAAACAGGAATAATCCACCAACTATTATTGAAGTAACTCCCAATACCCACAAAACCTGAGGAGATATCCTGGCACCAAAAACACTAACCGAAGAAATTTCTGTTCCTGTAAAAAAACTTAAGGCACGAATCTGTTCATCCCATATATACAGGGCAGCTTCCCGAAGTAATATAGATATTCCTATAGTAACTACAATCATACCAAGAACAGAACTTTTGCGCATTCTACGAATAAAAACTATTTCTATAAGCCCACCTATAGCAGCAGTAATTAAAACAGCAAGTATAATTGCCGGCAGCAGGGGCATAAAACGTGAAAAAGTAAATGAGATCATCCCACCAAGCATTACAAACTCACCCTGGGCAAAATTAATTATTCCGGTTGTATTGTAGATAATATTATATCCAATGGCTACGAAGGCATAAATACTGCCAACTGTAATACCGGCAAAGATATATTGCAGAACTTGTTCAGGACTCATTCTCTTCCTTTTTTGAAGAAGGTATTTAGGCTGTAGGCTATTAGGGAAGACCCTAACAGCCTAAATGCCTTTAGCCTATTAAGCTATAGTATTTATTGAAGAAAATCAAACTGACCATTTTTTACAGTTAACATTTCCAGAGAATCCATACCCAGACCATTATGATCTGTTGGGGAGAAACTAAAAACACCACCTGTTCCTGGAAATCCAGAAATATTTTCCAGTGCATCCCTTATGTCAGTTCGTTCCAGACTGTCTGCACTTTTAATTGCTTCTATAACAAGCATTACAGCATCATAGGCATGACCACCGAATGTGCTTACATCTTCACCATATTTTGATTCATAGGCAGTTTTATATGCAACAAGATTTTCTTTCTGAGGATGCCCCTCAGGAAGCTTTTCTGCAACTAAAAGACGCCCTGCAGGAAATATAATTCCCTCGGCTGCTTCACCAGCTGCTTCTACATATTTAATATTACCAAATCCATGGCTTTGAAAAAGAGGAACATCCATTCCCAACTGTTTCATATTCTTGGGGACTATAGATTGCGCTGGTACTATTGACCAGTTTACAACAGCCTCTATATCCTGAGCCTTCAATTTAGTAAGAAGAGCAGTAAGATCTGTTGCTGCTCTATCATAAGTTTCTGCTATTGCAATCTCTATCCCAAAGTCTGATGCATATTTTTCCAACTGCCCTTTTCCGGCATTCCCAAATCCTGTGTTTGCTGCTACAACACCAATTCTTTTTATACCCATCGATTTCATAGTGGTAAAAATCCATTTTGCAACATAACTGTCTTTCTGAGGTGTTTTAAAAACATAACTGGCAACAGGATCAACAATTGCTTCAGCAGCGCCGGCTGCAACAAGAGGAACTTTATAAGATTCACACAAATCTTTAATCTGCATAGCTTCACCACTGGTGGAAGGACCTATAATGGCTACAACCTGATCTTCCTCAATCAATTGTTTTGTAAATGATATTGCTTTTTCCGGATTTGCAGCTGAATCTTTAATAATCAGTTCAATCTGCATTCCATTTACACCACCATTTGCATTGATCTCTTCAACAATCATCTCAGCTGTTTTAGCCTCAGGAGCACCAAGAAAAGAGGCTCCTCCGGTAACAGCAAATATAGCGCCTATTTTAATAGTTCCTTCTTCACTCTCACCACCGGCAAATACGGCTGATAGAATTAACCCCAT